>JBDUAG010000217.1:0-6548 GCA_040004785.1 Burkholderiales bacterium
TCGCGAAGCCGATACCCAGGCTGCCGCCGGTGCGCGAATAGATCGCGGTGTTGATACCGAGCAGGTTGCCGGCAGCGTCGACGAGCGCGCCGCCGGAGTTGCCGGGGTTGATCGCGGCGTCGGTCTGGATGAAGTTCTCGAAGGTGTTGATGCCGAGCTGGTTGCGCCCGAGCGCGCTGACGATGCCCGAGGTCACGGTCTGGCCGACGCCGAACGGGTTGCCGATCGCCAGCACCACGTCGCCGACCTCGAGCTTCTCGGCATCGCCGAGCGTGATCGCCGGCAGATTGTCGAGCTCGATCTTGAGCAGGGCCACATCCGTCTCGGGGTCGGTGCCGACAAGTCGGGCGCGGGCCTGGCGGCCGTCGGTGAGCATGACCTCAATGTCGTCGGCGCCATCGATGACGTGGTTGTTGGTCAGCAGGTAGCCGGCACCGGAGACGATCACACCCGAGCCCAGCCCGACCTGCGGCTCGGCCTGGGAAGGGCGCTGGCGGTCACCGAAGAAGTACCGAAAAACGGGATCATCGTTGCGCGCGCTGCGTGGTGGCGCCTTGCTTGCGGTGATGCTGACAACGGCCGGCGAGGCCAGCTTCGCCGCCGCGCTGTAGCTTGTCGCCACGGCCCCGCTGACCGCCGACGCGGGCAGCACCGGCGCGGTCGCGATCGTCACGATGCCGGGCAGCGCGACGACGTTGTTGCCGTGCCGGATCCACTCGGGCTTGAGCGTGGCGACGACGAACAGGATCGCGACCGCGACGGTCACCGCTTGCGAAAAGAGAACCCAAGTCTTGCGCATGGAGGCCCAGATGGTGATGCTCAATTATCGATCAAGCCTCGTCGCCTCGATTGGCGACAATGCGGCATGGCCACGATTCGACATGCTGTGCAGCCGGTTGCGATCACGATGGGCGACGCGTGCGGCATCGGCCCCGAGACCATCGCGAAGCTGTTTCGCGGGCCGGTGAGCGCGGGCTGCGTCGTGCTCGGCGACGTTGCGGTGATGCGCCGCGCTGCGGCCGTCACCGGCGGCCTGCTCGCGGTGGCGCGCGTCGAGTGCGCGGCAGACGCGGTCGATGCGCCGCCGAACTGCATCCCGGTACTGCAGGTCGACGGGCTCGCGGCCGACTTGCTGAGCGCGCCGCCGGGCCAGGTCGATCGCCGCGCCGGCGCCGCGGCGGCGGTGTGCATCGAGCGCGCGGTGCAGCTCGCAGTCGACCGCGAGGTTGCCGCGATCGTGACCGCGCCGATCCACAAGGAGGCGCTCGCGGCGGCCGGCGTGCCGTACCCCGGCCACACCGAGATGCTGCAGGCGCTGTGCTCGCCCGGCGGCGTACCGCCGCCGGTGCGCATGATGCTCGCCAACGGCGAGCTGCGCACCGTGCTGGTGACCATCCACCTGTCGCTGCGCCGCGCGATCGAAGCGGTCACATTCGACGCGGTGCTGCAGACCTTGCGCATCGCACATCACAGCGCCGCGTGCTGGGGCCAGGCCGCGCCGCGCATCGCGGTGGCGGGGCTGAACCCGCATGCGGGCGAGGGCGGGCTGTTCGGCGACGAGGAGCTGCGCATCATCGCGCCGGCGATCGCGCAGGCGCGCAGCGAGGGCATCGACGCGCGCGGTCCGTTCGCGCCCGACACGGTCTTCATGCGCGCGCGCAACGCGCCGGATCACCCGGGCGAGTTCGACATCGTCGTCGCGATGACGCACGACCACGGGCTGATCCCGGTGAAATACCTCGGCGTCGAGCACGGCGTGAACGTGACGCTGGGCCTGCCCTTCGTGCGCACCAGCCCGGACCACGGTACCGCGTTCGACATCGCCGGCAGCGGCCGCGCGGATGCGAGCAGCCTGATCGCGGCGCTTCGCATGGCGCGCCAATTGAGCAGCTGCTAGCGGGCCGAGCGCCGGGCCGCCATGGGCCAAGAAGAGGCCCACTTCGTGGCCCTCGGCCGGCCCGCATCCCCTTGGGGGATCGGCGAACGTACCCGGTCGACGAGGGGCTCCATCAGTAACGGGTCGGAGTGCCGAGCGCGGCGAGTTGCTTGCGCGCGCGGTGCGTGGCGCGCTCCATCAGGTAGGTGCTCTCGACCGCGCGCATGCGGCCGGTCTCGCACATTCGGGCGAGCATGCGCGCGGTCATCGAGATCGTTTCCTGGTGGCGCTTGCCGCGTGTGAACACGAAGAAGCTGCGGCCTGCGCTGACGTGCGCCAGCCGCACCTTCTGCCACTCGTCCTTGAGGTGCATCTGATAGGCGAAACCGAGCTTGACGTGGTCGAACAGCTGCGGCCCGCGCGAGGGTTCGCCCGGGTCGGCGCTGTTCAAGTCCAGATCGACGGCGATGGCCGCGAGGCGCGCGGTGGCCGATTCGCCCGGCACGGTGTTGGGGCCGCTATCGGTGTCGTCGTCGGCCGTGATGTCGATGTCGACCGCGCCTGACCAGTCGACCGCGCTTTCGGTGACGAGGCCGACACGAGCTGCTTCCTCGGTCGAGAAACGGCTCGCCACGACGTCGGGCGCGACTTCGGGCACCGGGTCGGCGGCCGAGAGGGTCTCGCTGGCCGGCACCGCGATGTTGAAGATGGTCTCGAGCTGCTTGACCATCATGTTGTGGTCGAGCTCGGACTGCGCCGCACCCTTCAGCGATTCGGCGTGCGCCGGCAGCAGCTTGCCGAAGAAGTCGCGCTGCGCCGTCTCGGGCCAGCCGACCAGCGCCAGACCTTCGTTCAGGTCCTTCATCAACGGCGGCAGCGCCATCAGGAACTTCTTGCGCAGCGCCGGCGACCCCTTCGGCATGATGCTCATGACGAGGTCGCGGCCGACGCGTCGATAGCGTTTGGCGCGATCGGAGTCGGCGCCGTCGCGGCTCACCGCGAGCACGATCGCCTGGCCCCAGACCTGCGGCAGGAACTCGCTCAGCCAGGTTGGCAGCGCCATCGGCTGCAGGGCGCCCTGCAGCTGCATCGTGTAGCGCTGCTGGAGGCGCAGCTCGCTCTCCTTGGTGCCGAGCGTGTCGGCGGTGCCCTGGCTCTCTGCATCGCCTTGCGTCTGCTCGGCGATGAAGGCTTCGAGCGCGGCGAGCTTGCTGGTGTAGATGTCCACCTGGTCGAAGTCGCCCTCGACGATCTCCTGCACCAGCGCCCGCACGCGCTCGAGGAATTGCTTGCCAGGCCCTTCGTCGAAGTCGTCGAAGGCGCACGCCAGCGAGGCGATGCGGTTCACGAAGCGCCGCACCGGGTGTCGGCGCGACGAGAAGAAGCTCGAGTCGTTCAACGCCACGCGCAGCACCGGCAACTGCAGGCGGGCGATCTGGCGTGCCATCTGCGGCGGTACCCGCGTGTCGGAGAGGATCGCGTCGAACAGGCTGCCGACGACGTCGATCACCATGTGGTCGAGCTTGCCGCCGGAGGCCTGCAGCAGCTCCTCGCGGTGGGCGCGAATCAGGTTCACCGCCATCAGGCCGGTGAGGCCATCGGCGGCGTAGGCGGGCGCGACCGCTGGCAGCTCGCCGCTGCCGGTCGATACGCTTCCGCGGCTGGAGGCACGCGTGTCGGTGCGCGCCACGGCGTCGAGTTCACCGGCGCGGCTGGAGATGGCGCTGAGGTGGCGCAGCAGGGCCATCATCTGCGCGTCGGCCTGGACCGGCGTCAGGCCCGCGCGCGAGCTGGGTCCCGAGCGCGAACTCGGCCCGCCCCGCGACGTGGCTCGGCCACCGTTGTAGCCGGACGACGCCGGCAGCCCGTCCGAGCCGCTGCCGCGCAACGGCCGCCGCTCGTAGCCGTCGTTTTCGCCGCCGTAGTGCCCTTCGTCGCCGGTGCTGGCCGAGTGGCCTTCCAGGTCACCGGCCTGGCTGCGGGTGCTGCTCAGCGTTGCGTAGGCCGAGTTGATGCCGGGCAGCTGGTTGCCCGGTCCTTCGACCTGGCGCACCGTCAGCACCAGCGGTTGCACACCACTCGCCTGCAATCCGCGCAGTACCTGCGTGTAGCACTCGGGCATCGCCTTGGCCATCGCGGCGCCGAGTTCGCGTGCGAGCAGCTTGCGCGATTCGGCCTCCTTCGTGACGGCCTCGATCGCGCGGTACAGCGCCGCGCCGATCACCTCGGCGCGCAGCGGGTTGCGATCCTGGTCGGCGCGGCCGGTCTTCATCAACGAGCCCATGTAGGCGCTGAGCTCGCGCAACTCAACCTCGCTGGCATGCGAGATCTGCTGGCTGATGCGGTCGGCGAACATCCGCTCTTCCATCTCGGAGTCATCGACCAGGCTGAGTGTCTGCCAGTCCGGTTCGGTCGGTTTGCGCCGGCTGTCCACCGGCGGGACGGACTCTTGGCTGATGCGCGTGCCCATCTCGTTGCCGAACACGCCGAGCAGCACGTTCATGCCGCGCCGCAGCTCGAATTGCGCGGCGGCGAGGAGGTCACGTTCGGTGATGCGCGTGCTCGACTGACCTTGTGCCGACAGCGTTTCCGAGACGCGCCCGGCCACGATGGCGAGCGTCGCGCGTACCGTGTGGGTCGCTGCGTCGAGCGTGGCTTGCAGGCGTGAATCGTTCAGGGTCATCTCGGGCGGCGTGTCAGCTCACCCGCAAGTATGAGCCCTCGCTGTTTCACTTCTTCAACGCGTCGCGAATCTCGCGCAGCAGCACGACGTCTTCGGGCGTGGCAGCGGGCGGCGGTGTGATCGTGGCGGACAGCTTCAGGCGGTTGATCTGCCTGATCATCAGAAAGATGATGAACGCCAGGATGACGAAGTTGATCGCCACGGTGATGAAGTTGCCGTAGGCGAACAGCGGCACCCCGGCCTTGGAAAGCGCTTCGTAGGTTGTCGGCCCGGTGTAGGTCGCGGGCGGGTTGGCCAGCATGATGAAGTAGTTCGAGAAGTCCAGCCCGCCGAGGATTCGACCGACCACCGGCATGATCAGATCCTTGACGATCGAATCGACGATCTTGCCGAATGCTGCGCCGATGATCACCCCGACCGCCAGGTCGACGACGTTGCCCTTCAGGGCGAACTCCTTGAACTCGGATGCGAATGACATGCGTTGCACTCCTCAAGCTGTTGCGCCCGCGCGCCAGGCGCCGGGTCTTGCTTAGTATTCCGGAGGTCTCCGGGAAGTCAAGCGGCTTGACAGGTCCGCTAGAATGCCGGGTTGACCCTGACCTGATGTCTCGTTCGAGGAACCTTTATGACAGACGTGCTGAGCAATGCACACGATGCCGCTCCTATCGACAGCGGCAAGCGCACCTGGATCATCGCCTCGGCCTGCGCCGGCGCAGTCGGCGCAGGCGCTGCCGCCGTGCCATTCGTCAGCAGTTTTCAGCCGAGCGAGCGTGCGAAGGCCGCAGGCGCGGCGGTCGAAGCCGACATCAGCGGCCTGAAGCCGGGCGAGAAGATGACGGTCGAGTGGCGTGGCAAGCCGGTGTGGATCGTGCGGCGCACGCCGGAGCAACTCGCCGAGTTGCCCAAGGTCGACAAGGAGCTCGCCGACCCCGAGTCCAAGCGCACCAACTTCGCGACCACACCCGAGTACGCGCGCAATGACTGGCGCTCGATCAAGAAGGAATACCTGGTCGTCGTCGGCATCTGCAGCCACTTGGGTTGCTCGCCGAGTGACAAGTTCACCCCGGGCGCGCAGCCCTCGTTGCCCGATGACTGGACCGGCGGTTTCCTGTGCCCGTGCCACGGCTCGACGTTCGACATGTCCGGCCGCGTCTACAAGGACAAGCCGGCGCCCGACAACCTCGAAGTGCCGCCCTACATGTATCTGTCGGACTCCCGGTTGATCATCGGCGAAGACAAGAAGGCCTGAGTTCATTCAGGCACCAAGACGGCACCCCAGGAGTACGAAGAACATGGCTGAATATCACGAGGCCCCCGCCAACGCCACCGCGGGCCAGAAGCTGCTGAACTGGGTCGACAACCGGTTCCCGCTGTCCAAGCTCTACAACGAACACGTCGGCGAGTACTACGCGCCGAAGAACTTCAACTTCTGGTACATCTTCGGCTCACTGGCGATGCTGGTGCTGGTGATCCAGATCGTCACCGGCATTTTCCTGGTGATGAACTACAAGCCCGACGCCGCCAAGGCGTTCGAGTCCGTCGAATACATCATGCGCGACGTGCCGGGCGGCTGGCTGATCCGCTACATGCACTCCACCGGCGCGAGCGCGTTCTTCATCGTCATCTACCTGCACATGTTCCGCGGCCTGCTGTACGGCAGCTACCGAAAGCCGCGCGAGCTGGTCTGGATCTTCGGCTGCGGCATCTTCCTGTGCCTGATGGCCGAGGCCTTCATGGGCTACCTGCTGCCCTGGGGCCAGATGAGCTACTGGGGCGCGCAGGTCATCATCAACCTGTTCGCGGCAGTGCCGTTCGTCGGCAACGATTTATCGCTCCTGATCCGCGGCGACTACGTCGTCGGCGACGCCACGCTGAACCGCTTCTTCAGTTTCCACGTCATCGCGGTGCCACTGGTGCTGCTGGGCCTGGTGGCTGCGCACATCATCGCGCTGCACGAGGTCGGCTCGAACAACCCCGATGGCGTGGAGA
>JBDUAG010000218.1:0-6538 GCA_040004785.1 Burkholderiales bacterium
TGATCTACGCGCAGCGCGGCCACGGCCGCCGCGCGAGCCTGTACAGCGACTACACCTTCGCGGTCTGGAACGGCGCGCCCGGCGAGGCCGAGCGTGCGCTGGTGCCGTTCGCGAAGGCCTATTCGGGGCTCACGGATACGGAGATGGCCAGGGTCGATGCGGTGATCCGCAAGACCACGGTCGAGAGCTTCGGGCCGGTGCGCAGCGTCAGGCCGACGCTGGTCTTCGAGCTCGGCTTCGAAGGCATCTCGCGCAGCCCGCGCCACAAGAGCGGCATCGCGGTGCGCTTCCCGCGCATGCTGCGCTGGCGCGAGGACAAGCCGATCGAGGAGGCGGACACGCTCGAGACGCTCGCCGCGTTGTTGCCCGGATGAGCAAGCCGACCGTCATCGTCAAACGCGCGCTGGACGCGTGGTTCGTGAGTCAGGGCTGGAAGCCGTTCCGCTTCCAGCGCGAGGTCTGGACGGCGATCACCGCTGGTCGGTCAGGCTTGCTGCACGCGACCACCGGCGCCGGCAAGACCTACGCGGTGTGGCTGGGCGCGCTGCGTGCGTTCGCCACCGCTGCGCCGGCCACGCCACGCGCTGCACCGCCGCTGACCGTGCTGTGGCTCACACCGATGCGCGCGCTCGCGGCCGACACGCTGCGCGCGCTTGAGCTCGCACTGCAGGCGCTGGGCGCGCAGGTTCATCCGTGGAGCGCCGGCGCCCGCAGCGGCGACACGAGTTCGGCCGAGCGTGCCGCGCAAGCCCGGCGCCTGCCGACCGTGCTCGTCACCACGCCCGAGAGCCTGTCGCTGATGCTGGCGCGCGCCGATGCGCGGGCCGTGCTGGGCAGCGTCCGCATGGTCGTCGTCGACGAGTGGCACGAGCTGCTCGGCAACAAGCGCGGTGTGCAGGTGCAGCTCGCGCTGGCGCGGCTGAATCGCTGGAACGCCGGGCTGTGCGTCTGGGGAATGTCGGCCACGCTCGGCAACCTCGACGAGGCGATGCGCGACCTGCTCGGCGACGACCGCGGCCTGCTGGTGCGCGGTGAGGTGCCGAAGGCGCTGGTGATCGACTCGCTGCTGCCCGGCCACGCGGAACGCTTCCCATGGGGCGGCCACCTCGGCCTGACGATGCTGCCGCAGGTCATCGAAGAGATCGCCGCAAGCCGCACCACGCTGGTCTTCACGAACACCCGCTCGCAGGCGGAGATCTGGTACCACGCGATGCTCGAGGCGCGGCCCGAGTGGGCCGGCGAGATCGCGCTGCACCACGGCTCGCTCGATCGCGAGGTGCGCGAGTGGGTCGAGCTTGGCCTGAAGGGCGGCACGCTGAAAGCGGTGGTCTGCACCTCGAGCCTGGACCTGGGCGTGGACTTTCTGCCGGTCGAGCGCGTGCTGCAGATCGGCTCGCCCAAGGGCGTGGCGCGGCTGCTGCAGCGCGCCGGCCGCTCGGGGCACGCGCCCGGTCGCGCATCACGGATCACACTGGTGCCGTCGCACAGCATCGAGATGGTGGAAGGCGCGGCCGCGCGCGCGGCGATCGCGGCCGGCCACATCGAGGCCCGCACCTCGCCCGACCAACCGCTCGACGTGCTGGTCCAGCACCTCGTGACGGTGGCGCTCGGCGGCGGCTTCGTGCCCGACGAGCTGCTCGCGGAAGTGCGCGGCACGGCGGCTTACGCGCGGCTTTCAGACGACAGCTGGGCCTGGTGCCTGTCGTTCGTGACGCAGGGCGGCCCGTCACTCGCCGCGTATCCCGACTACCGGCGCGTCGAGCCCGATGCCGACGGCGTGTGGCGCGTGCCCGATGCGCGGCTCGCGCGGCGCCACCGGATGAACATCGGCACGATCGTCAGCGATGCCAGCATCACGGTGCAGTACCAGGGCGGGTCGCGGATCGGCAGCGTCGAGGAGAGCTTCATCGCGCGCATGAAGGCAGGCGATTGCTTCATGTTCGGCGGGCGCCTGCTCGAGCTGATCCGGGTGCACGAGATGACGGCGTGGGTGCGGCGCGCCAGCTCCAATCGCGCCGCGGTGCCGCGCTGGAGTGGTGGCCGCATGCCCCTGTCGAGCACTTTGGCCGACGCGGTCGTGAAGCAGCTCGCGCTCACCGACGCCGGCCGCTTCGAGACGCCCGAGCTGGCGCGCGTGCGCCCGCTGCTCGAATTGCAGCAGCGGTGGTCGGCGCTGCCGACGCCGCAGACGCTGCTCGCCGAGGTCCTCGTCACGCGCGAGGGCACTCATCTGTTCCTGTACCCGTTCGCCGGCCGCCACGTGCACCTCGGGCTGGCCAGCCTGATCGCGTGGCGCGTCGCGCAGATCGAACCGCGCACGTTTTCGATCGCGGTCAACGACTATGGCTTCGAGCTGCTGAGCGCGACCGCGATCGACTGGCCCATGCTCTTGCCCGAACTGCTGCGCCTCGAAAACGGCGCCGACCCCGACGCGCTGCTGCACGAGGTGCTCGCGAGCCTGAATGCCGGCGAGCTCGCGCAGCGGCGCTTTCGCGAGATCGCGCGCGTCTCGGGCCTGATCTACCAAGGCTATCCAGGCGAGAAGCGCAGCAGCAAGCAGCTGCAGGCCTCCTCGATGCTGTTCTGGGAAGTCTTCCGCAAGTACGACCCGGCCAACAAGCTGCTGCAGCAGGCCGAGCAGGAGCTGCTCGCGCAGGAGCTCGACATCGGCCGCCTGCGCGCGAGCCTCGCCCGCATGGCGACGCAACGGCTGCTGCTGAAGCTGCTGCCGCGGCCGACACCGTTCGGCTTTCCGCTGATGGTGGAGCTGTTTCGCGAGAAGCTCTCGAACGAGAGCGTGGCGGAGCGCATCGCGCGGATGGTCGAGCAGCTCGAGCAGGCGGCGGGTGGTGCGTCCGCCGCGTCCGGCGTCGAGCAGGTCAGGGGCACGCTGGCGTTCGGGCAGGAGGCCTCTCCGGCGCGCGGGCCGAACAAGCCGCGCCGGGCGCGCAAGCCGTCCCGGCCACTGCCGCCGCTATGACGCCGTGCTTCGTGGACTGGGCCGGCGAGAGCTTGCAGCTGCTGCCCGAACGCGCGCTCTGGTGGCCGGCGTCACGCGTGCTGTTCGTCGCCGACCTGCACCTCGGCAAGGCCGCGACCTACCGCGCGCTCGGCCAGCCGGTGCCGGGCGGCACGACGCAAGAGAACCTGTCGCGGCTCGACGCGCTGGTGGCGCATCACGCGCCGGCGCAACTGGTTTTTCTCGGTGACTTCCTGCATGCGGCCGAAGCGCGCACGCCGGCGCTGTTGCAGACTCTGGCCGCGTGGCGTGAGCGACACGCCGGTCTCGCGTTGACGCTGGTGCGCGGCAACCACGACAGCCGGGCCGGGGATCCACCGGCTTCGTTGCGCATCGAGGTCGTCGAGGAGCCGCACCTGCTCGGGCCGTTCGCGTGCTGCCACCATCCGCAAGTGCACGCGACGCACTTCGTGCTGGCCGGGCATGTGCATCCGGTCCTTCGGCTGCACGGGCGCGGCCGCGACAGCCTGCGCGTGCCGTGTTTCGTGTGCGAGGAGCGGCAGGCGATCCTGCCCGCGTTCGGCGAGTTCACCGGCGGCTGGCGCGTTGAAGGCGCGCCGGGGCGGCGCTTCTACGCGGTGGGCGGCGCGGCGGTCTGGGCCTTGCCGGACTGAATCGCGAGCGAGCGGTGCGGCCGATGGCCCGTTCAGGTCGTGTCCGACGACCGAGTGCGCACAATCGTCACGGAACAGTCAGCCTGCGCGGCGACGTGTGCGGACACGCTACCGAGGTAGCGGCGCAGCCCGCCGCTGCTGCGCGCGCCCAGGACGATGTGATCGATCTGGTTCTTGCGTGCGTAGTCGACGATCGCGGTCGCCGGGTCGGGTGCTTCGAGCACATGGAAAGTGACGCGCCCGCTCACCCGCTCCTGTTCCGCCGCTGCGCCGTGTGTCAGTGGCCGCGCCCAGTGCTTGAGTTGCACCAGCAGGTTGACGTGCTTGCTCGTGCCGTCGGCGTCGACCAGCTCGTCCATGCCGATGCGGTGGATCTTCATCACCGTCACGCACGCGACGCGCGCTTCGGCGGATGTCTGGAGCAGCGCCAGCACGGCATGGCGTACCGCATCGAGCAGGGCCGGCTCCGCGCCCAGGACGTCCACGGCGACGAGCAGGATGGGATTCTTCGCCGCCTGCTCACTCGCACCCGCGTGCTTCGGCGCCTCCGCGCCCGCAGCGCGGAACCAGCGTTTCATCACGTCGAAGGCTCCTGCGCGCTCAACTCGTTCGGCGCGCTCGGTGAGCACGACCTGATCCGGATGCAGCAGGTCGAACGCCAGTTGCGCGGCGCTCTGATGGCGCTTGTCGGGATCGACCTCGAGGCAACGCAGAATGATCTCCTGCAACCACGGCGGGCAGTCGGATCGCAGCGCACGCGGCGAGACCGGGTCGCGGTAGAGCCGCTGTCGCAGACCGCGCACGCCACTGGGTGCACCGAACGGGCGCGCGCCGGTGCTGAGGTGGTACAGCAGCACGCCGAGCGCGAACAGGTCACTGCGCGAATCACTGCGGTTGAACTGCACCTGCTCCGGAGACATGTAGGGCGCGGTGCCCATCGGCAATTCGAATTCCTCCTCGAGCAGATCGGGCAACTGATCGTGGCGCGACAACCCGAAGTCGACCAGCACCGCCTCGCCACCGCCGCCGTCGATCTCGGGGCGAAACATGATGTTGCTAGGCTTCACGTCCAGGTGCACGACATGCTGGCGGTGCAGCTCGTGCAGGGCAGTGGCGACCTTGCCGCCGATCTGCGCGACCTCGGCGATCGGCAGCGGCGCCGCGTCGAATCGAGCTCGCAGCGATTCGCCGGCGATGCGCTCCATCACGATGTACGGCAGGCGCGTGAAGTCGCCCTTGGCGATGAAGCGCGGTACATGCGGACCGGTCAGCGACGGCATGATCATCTGCTCGACCTCGAACCCGACGATCGTCGTCGGATCGTCTCCGCCCTTGATGCGAGGAACCTTCATGATCAGTGCCGGTTCGGGTTCGCCAGACGGCGAGGGTTCGACCCGCGTGACCCGCCACAAGGTCGCCATGCCGCCCTGGTGCGCGCGCTCGTCGAGGCGGAATCCGTCGATGATCTGACCGACTTCGAGCGAGCCGGGTTGGATCGCGCCCTCAATCGCCACCGGTGAGTCGCTCGGCAAGACGCTGGGGCAGCCCGGCGGCGCGCACCTTCGCAGCGGCCGCATCGTGGTCGTAGGGCACACGGTAGAACGTGAGCTCATGTGCGGTCGTGTCGAAGATGGCGTAACAGGCGGCCGGATCGCCGTCGCGCGGTTGGCCCGCGGAGCCGGGAATGGCCAGCCAGCGGCGCTGCTCGGACAGCGGGATCGTCACGCCCGGCGCGGGCGCGAACTCGCCCGATTTGCCGGTGGCCGTCAGGTGGTACAGGCTGGGGACGTGGGTGTGCCCGCAGAACGTGAAGCGCGCGGATGTGGCCTGCAGACTACGCACGGCGTCGCCGCGACCGACGATGTAGTCCCACGCGGCGGGCGCATAGGCGTTGGCGTGGACGAACAGGGCATCGCCGTCGCTGACGGACATCGGCAGCGCCGCGAGAAACGCGAGCTGCCCGGCATCGAGCCGCGCGTGCGTCCACTCGACGACCTGGCGCGCCTCGGCGATCATGCTCGGCAGCGCGCCCTGCACGACGGCCGCGTCGTGGTTGCCGAGCACCGCGATCGCGCCTTGCGCGACGTGCTCGCGCAGCCGGTCGACGACCCAGCCCGGGTCGGCACCGTAGCCGACGAAGTCCCCGAGGAAGGCGTGACGCTGAGCACCCTGGCTCTGCGCATGTGCCAGCACCGCGACCACCGCCTCGCGGTTGGCATGCAGGTCGGCCACGAGGGCGAGCTTCATGCGATGCGCGATCGGTCAGCCGATGCGCCCGAGAAGCAGGTACTCCATCAGCGCCTTCTGCGCGTGCATCCGGTTCTCGGCCTCGTCCCAGACGACCGATTGCGGGCCGTCGATCACGTCTGCATCGACCTCTTCGCCGCGGTGCGCCGGCAGGCAGTGCATGAAAAGCGCGTCGGGCTGCGCCGCGGCCATCATCTCGCGGTCCACGCACCAGTCGGCGAAGGCCTTCATGCGCACCGCGTTCTCGGCTTCGTAGCCCATGCTGGTCCACACGTCGGTCGTGACGAGGTGGGCGCCGCGGCAGGCGTCGAGCGGGTTCTTGAAGACCTTCACACAGTTCGCATTCTTCACGCCGGCCATCTTCGGATCGATCTCGTAGCCGCTGGGCGTGCTCACGTGCAGCGTGAAGCCGAGGATGTCGGCGGCCTGCAGCCAGGTGTTGGCCATGTTGTTGCCGTCGCCGACCCAGGCCACGACCTTGCCCTGGATCGAACCGCGGTGCTCGATCCAGGTAAACACGTCAGCCAGGATCTGACACGGGTGGTATTCGTTGGTCAGGCCGTTGATGACGGGCACGCGCGAGTTCGCGGCGAAGGCATCGAGCTTGGTCTGCTCGAAGGTGCGGATCATCACGATGTCGACCATGCGGCTGATCACG
>JBDUAG010000219.1:0-6531 GCA_040004785.1 Burkholderiales bacterium
TGGCGGCCACAAGGCCTGTTGGCGAGGAGCGGGACGCGATGATGGGTGCCCCTCGTCGAACGGGTACGTTCGCCGATCCCCCGAGGGGATCCGGGCCGGCTTGGGGCGGCCCGGCGCTCGGCCCGCGCCGCGCGCTACTTCATCACGGCGCCGGCCGCCTCGACCTTCACGTTCACCGTCACTTCGCCGGCCTTCTCGAACTTCAGTGTCACGGGGAAGCTGCTGCCGGCCTTCAGCGGTGCCTTCAGGCCCATCAGCATCAGGTGGTAGCCGCCGGGCTTGAGCTCGACGGTCTGGCCGGCCTTCACATCGATGGCATCGACCTGGCGCATCTGCATCACATCGCCCTTCATGGCCATCAAGTGCAGCTCGACCGCGGCGGCCACCTCGCTGCTCGCCGACACGAGACGGTCGTCGGCACCGGCGTTGACGAGCTTCAGGAAGCCGCCACCGGCCGGTTGGCCGGCCACCGTGGCGCGCGCATAGGCGCTCTCGACGCTGATCGAGCCGGATTTCGCGGCCTGCGCGTGTGTGCCCAGTGCGGCGAGAGTCAACGCCGCGGCGATCATCAGTTTGTTCATGTGCATGGCGGTTCTCCTGGTCATGCGATGGATCACAGATCCCAGCTCAGATCGGCGTGATAAGTGCGCTGGGGATACGGGTGGAACGCCCAGTAGGTGGCGTTGCCGAGGTTGTCGATGCCGAACGAGGCCTTCCACTGCTTGCCCAGCCGCACCTGCACGCGCACGTCGCCGAGCAGGTAGTCGCTGACGCCGGTGTACGTGGCGCCGTTCGGGTCGCTGTTGTCGAGTGTGCCGTACTGCTTGCCGCTGTAGCGGATGCCGGTGCTCACGCTCCACGCCTCGTTCACCGCGTAGCTCGCGAGCAGGGTGGTGCGCCAGCGCGGCACGCGCGGTTGCCAGCGGCCGACGCTGGCGGGGAACTTGTCGTTCTTCGCGGTCGTCGAGTCGGCAAACGTGAGGCTGGTCGAGAGATCGAGACCCTTGACACCCGCATCGCTCAGCTGCAACGCCAGCTCCAGCCCGGTGGTGCGGATCGCATCGACGTTCTGGATGTTCGTCACCGCGGGCGTCACGCTGACGTTGGTCTGCGAGTACAGCGCATCCGCGGTGCGCTCGTGGAACAGCGTCGCGCGCAGCGTGCCGTGGCCGAACGCGTGGTCGAGCGTGCGCTCGGCCGTCCATTCGGTCGTCCACGACTTCTCGGGCTTCAGAGTCGGGTCGCTGTTGACGACCGTGCCGGCGCTGATCGAGCCCTGGTAGAGCTCGGCCACCGTCGGCATGCGCGCCGCGCGGCCGACCGAGGCCTTCAGCGTCCACTCGGGGCTCGCGGCGAACGACAGCGCCGCCTTCGGTGACAGGTGCGTTTCGTGCCGCTCGCCAAGGAGCTGGGTGCTGGTCGCGATCGAGATCGCGCCGTTGAAGGCGCGCCAATCCTCCGCGCGCACACCGATCACCGCGCGCCACTGCGGCGTGAGGCGCCAGGCATCCTGCGCCCAGACGCTCTGCAGCGTGGTGTTGCCGTCGAACGCCGAGAAGCGCGTGCCGGCATCGGTGACGAGCGTGCGCAGCTTGAACGCATCGCGTTGCGCGCCGGCCTCCACGGTGTGCGGGCCGCCCACGCCCTCGGGGCGCCAGATGCCCTTGAGCGCGAGCGTGTTCCAGCCGGTTCCCCCGAGATCGGTGATGCGGCCGCTGTCGACCTCGTCCTTGGCGTAGTCGTATTGGCTCGCCGCGACCTCCCAGTCCCAGGTGCCACGGGTGTTGCTCTTCAGGTTCAGGCCGTGGGCCGTGTGGACGAGCCGGCCGCGACTCTCGGCAAAGTCGGTGCTGGCGAGGGCGTAGTCGCGACCATCGATGTTGACCTTGCCGCTGGCGCTGGCCAGCACCGGGTTGCCCGCGGCATCGCGCAGGTAGCTGCTGACACGGCGCTGGTTCGTGTTCGTCCACAGGCCGAAGGTGTACGAGGCGCGCAGCGTCGGCGAGAGGTCGTAGGCAAGCTTGAGCTTGGCGTGGTCCTGCACCGTGTGGATGCGGTTGGTGTCGCCGAGGATCAGCCAGTCGGCGTTGCCCGGGTTCTTGTCGGCCACCGCGCCCGTCACCGGCGTGCCGGTGTTGCCGACCACACTGCTCGATACCAGCCTGGTCACGAACGCGATCGGCTGACCCTCGCTGTCGAGCCGGTTGACGTTGACCCACCACGACCAGTCACCGCTGCGGCTGCCGAGCGAGGCGCTGGCGCCGCCGCCGCTGAAGCGGTCGTCGGTGGCGTAGTGGGCGAAGCGCTGCGTGAAGCCTTGCAGCTTCACGTGCGCCTCGAAGGTCTGCGGCATGCGCGTCACGAAGTCGACCACCGCCCCAGCCGAGTTGCCCGAGTACGCGGCCGAGAACGGCCCGTAGAGCACGTCGACACGCTCGATCTCCTCGGGCGTGACGAGGCCCCAGCGCGGCGTGTAGCTGGCGCCGTTGCCGAGCAGGTTCGACAGCAGGATGCCGTCGGCATAGACCAGCGAGCGCGCGCTGTTGCCGGTGCCGGAGGCGCGCGAGGCGAGCACCGCGTGGTCGTAGTCGCCGATGTAGCGCTTGCGCACGTTCAGGCTCGGGAAGTACCTCAGCGCGTCTTCGGCATCGGTTGCGTTGATCGATTTCGAGATCGCCTCGGCCGTGATGCTCTCGGTGGTGGTCGGGATCTCGATCGGCAAGGTCGCCGGGCGGGTGGCCGTGACGGTGACGCGATCGAGCGTGTGGCTCGCGAGGCGGAGAGGCTTGTCGTCGGTGGACTGCGCCAGTGCCAAAGCCGGCGCGAGCGGGATCGCCGCGATCAGCCAGCGGTGGTGGGCGTTCACGAGGGCACGCCCTCAGTGCTGGTGAACAGCACCGGCCGCGGCGGCGGGCCGCACGTCGAGCAAGGCCGCGGGCGCCTTCAGGTCGCGCAGGTTCTGGCCCTCGGCGGGCACCTCGCCCCAGTCGGCACGACCGCTCTCGCAGATCTGCGCGATCTTCCAGTACAGCGGGCCGGGCTGATCGGGCAGTTTCGCGAGCAGCACGAAGTCGTCGTACTGCGCCGGGTCGAGCCGGCCGCCGCTCCAGCGGATCTGCGTCACGTCGGCACCGCTGCGCGTGACGGCGATCTGCCAGCCGGGTTTGGCCATCGGCCGCGAAGCGCGCACGCCAGGCGGGATTTGCACGACCAGCTCGGTGACGGGCGACTCGCCACAACCGTGGCCAACGCGCAGCACTGCCTTGTAGGTGCTGCCGGCATCGGCCTGTGGCTGTTCGAGCACGACGTGGGATTGGGCGCTGGCGGCGAACGCGGCCAGCACGATGAACGATGACAAGCCATGACGCATGGCGGGCTCCTGAATGCACGGTGATACGGCGCCGGCGCACGCGTGAACCTCACGCGCGGCAAGCGGTCAGCAACGGATCAGGAGAATGACGGCGGCGCGCGCGCCGGCGGCGGCCGCCAGGCGAACAGCGGGTGCGACGCTTCGAGGAACAGCGCCGCCGCACAGGCCGCGCCTTCGGGGGCCGGCAGCACCGTGACCGGCGCTGGCGGCATGCCCATCGCATGCACGACAACGCCACACATCGCGCAGTGCTCCAGCAGCATCGCCGCGCTGCGGGGCGGATCGGCCGGGTTGGACGTGGAGCAGATTTCCGTCCACGGGTTGGAGGACTGCTGCGCGCTCAGCGCATGCGACACCGACGGCGCGATCGCGAGCCCCAGCATCGCGAAGAGCGCGACCCAGGTGAACAGGCGAAGGCGTTGGCGGATGGGTGTCACGGGCGGGAGTGTAAGCGGCGTTTGTGCGCGCCCATAATCAAGCATGAGCATCCAGACCGACGAGTTCGAGCCCGCGCGCAGAGTCGTGAGCGCCGCGCCCGCGTCGCCCAACGAGGAGGCGATCGAACGCGCGCTGCGCCCCAAGGGGCTGGCCGAATACGTCGGTCAGGCCAAGGCCCGCGAGCAGCTCGAGATCTTCATCGGCGCTGCCAAGATGCGCAGCGAGGCGATGGACCACGTGCTGCTGTTCGGCCCGCCCGGCCTCGGCAAGACGACGCTCTCGCACATCATCGCCAACGAACTCGGCGTGAACCTGCGCCAGACCTCCGGCCCGGTGCTCGAGAAGCCGAAAGACCTGGCCGCGATCCTGACGAACCTGGAGCGCAACGACGTGCTCTTCATCGACGAGATCCACCGCCTGAGCCCGGTCGTCGAAGAAATCCTCTACCCCGCGCTGGAGGACTACCAGATCGACATCATGATCGGCGACGGCCCGGCCGCCCGCTCGATCAAGCTCGATCTGCAGCCTTTCACGCTGATCGGTGCGACCACCCGCGCCGGCATGCTGACGAACCCGCTACGCGACCGCTTCGGCATCGTGCTAAGGCTCGAGTTCTACACGCCGGAGGAGCTCGCGCGCATCGTGCGGCGCTCGGCCGGCCTGCTGAACGTGCCGACCGACGACGAGGGCGCGTTCGAGATCGCGCGCCGCTCGCGCGGCACGCCGCGCATCGCGAACCGCCTGCTGCGCCGCGTGCGCGACTACGCCGATGTGAAAGCCGACGGCCGCATCGACCGGAAACTCGCCGACAAGGCGCTGAAGATGCTCGACGTGGACGCGCATGGCCTCGATGTGATGGACCGCAAGCTGCTCGAAGCCGTGGTGCACCGCTTCGACGGCGGGCCGGTCGGGCTCGACAACGTCGCCGCAGCGATCGGCGAGGAACGCGAGACGATCGAGGACGTGATCGAGCCTTACCTGATCCAGCAAGGCTACCTGCAACGCACGCCGCGCGGCCGCGTGGCCACCGCGGCGGCGTATCGGCACCTCGGGGTCACGCCGCCCAACCGCTCTGGCGCGGCCGACCTGTTCGAGCCCTGATCGGCGTCAGAGCAGGTCTTCGTTCGCGAGTCGGTGGTAACGCACCGCGCACAGCGCACCGAAGCGCGTCGCGACCTCGGTGAGGCGCTCGACCTCGGCCGTACCGGGCGCAAACACGATGACCCAGCCGCAGCCCTGCTCGGCGAGCGCGAGGTAGCGGCGCATCAAGGTGATCTCGTAGCCGAAGCCGGCGGCCTGGCTGACCGACTCGACGCGCTCACGCAGCCGGGGCGTCGCTTCGCTCGCCAGGTAGACCAGCGTGTCCTCGGCCGAGAAGCCGGCCGCCCGCATCGCGGTGACGGCGATCGCCGTGGCGGCGTCGTCCTTGAACGCGAGCACGACGTGCCCGATCGGGTTGAGGATGCCGGTGCTGCGGCGGATGTCTTCCTTCGTCAGGCGCTTGATGCTCATCTCGCTGTCTCCTGAAATGGCCCACGAGCCAGTCTAGACACCCCGTGACGCCAAAGGCAAGCCCTTGTTCAGGGACTCTTGCGCCGCTGCTGCCAGGCGATCAGCTCGCCGACGAAGCCCTTGCGGAAGGCGACCACGCAAACGACGAAGATCGCGCCGATGATCACGTTGATCCAGGAGCCGACCTGGTCGGCGAGGAAGTTCTGCAGGCCGATGATCGTGAACGCGCCGATCACCGGCCCGGCGAAGGTGCCCATGCCGCCGAGCAGCGTCATCAGCACGACCTCGCCCGACAGCGACCAGTGCGCATCCGTCAGCGTCGCGAAGCCGACCGCCACGACCTTCACCGAACCGGCCAGCCCGGCGAGCGCGGTCGAGAGCACGAACGCAAGCAGCTTGTAGCGATCGACGTCGTAACCGAGCGAGACGGCGCGCGGCTCGTTCTCGCGGATCGCCTTCAGCACCTGGCCGTAGGGCGAGTGCACGATGCGGATGATGAACAGGAACACCGCGACGAAGACCGCGAGCACGACGTAGTACATGACCCTGTCGTTGTCGAGCGGGATCAGGCCGAACAGCTTGCCGCGCGGCACGCCTTGCAACCCGTCCTCACCACCGGTGAACGGCGCCTGCAGGAACACGAAGTAGATCATCTGCGCCATCGCGAGCGTGACCATCGCGAAGTAGATGCCCTGGCGCCGGATCGCGATCAGGCCGACGGCGAGGCCGCACAGCCCGGCCACGATCGTGCCGGCGAGGATGCCGAGCTCGGGGGTCAGGTGCGCCGATCGCACCAGCCAGCCGGTCGCATACGCCGCGGCGCCGAGGTAGGCCGCGTGGCCGAACGAGAGCAGGCCGGTGAAGCCGAGCAGCAGGTTGAACGCGCACGCGAAGATCGCGAAGCACAACGCCGTCATCATGAAGACCGGGTACAGGCCGATGAACGGCGCCGCCACCAGGATGGCCAGGCCGACGTACAGCCCGATCCGGCTGTACCGCGAGAGCGTATCCGCTGCGGTGCTCATTTACTTCTCCTTCCCGAACAGCCCGGCGGGACGAATCATCAGCACGATGGCCATGATCACAAACACAACGATGCTCGAGGCTTCGGGGTAGAACACCTTGGTCAGGCCTTCGACCAGGCCGAGCGCCAGGCCGGTCAGGATCGAGCCGAGGATCGAGCCCATGCCGCCGATCACGACGACCGCGAA
>JBDUAG010000220.1:0-6505 GCA_040004785.1 Burkholderiales bacterium
ACCCAGCGGCCCTCGACGTGCTCCTTCTTCGGCAGCTTCAGGATGTAGGCCGACATCATCGGCGTCAGCATGCGCGCGACCACCAGCGACATGAACACCGCGATCGCCGCCGTCCAGCCGAACTGGACGAAGAACTTGCCCGGCACGCCGGCCATGAACGCCGTCGGCAGGAACACCGCGATCAACGTGAACGTGGTCGCGATGACCGCCAGGCCGATCTCGTCGGCGGCCTCCATCGCGGCCTGGAACGGCGGCTTGCCCATGCGCAGGTGCCGCATGATGTTCTCGATCTCGACGATCGCGTCGTCGACCAGGATCCCGACCACCAGCGAGAGCGACAGCAGCGTGACGCCGTTCAGCGTGAAGCCGAACAAATACATCGCGCCGAACGCCGGGATGATCGACAGCGGCAGCGCGGTGGCCGAGACCAACGTGGCACGCCAGTCGCGCAGGAACAGCCACACCACCAGCACCGCGAGCGCCGCGCCTTCGTACATCAGGATCATCGAGCCGTCGTAGTTCTCCTGCACCGGATCGACGAAGTTGAAGGCCTCGGTGACGACGATTTCGGGGTGCGCGGCCTTCAACGCATCGAGCTGCTTGCGCACGCCGGCTGCGACTTCGGTCTCGCCGGCGCCGCGCGTGCGCACGATCTCGAAGCCGACCACCGGCTTGCCGTTCAGCAACGCGGCCGAGCGCTGCTCGGCCGCGGTGTCTCTCACGTTCGCGACCTGGTCGAGGCGGATGCGCCGACCGTCGCTCAGCGTGAGCTCCAAACGCGCCAGCTCGTCGGCGGATTTGACGGTCGCGATCGTGCGCACCGATTGCTCGGCACCGCCGACATCGGTGCGGCCGCCGGAGGCCTCCTGCTGCGTCTGACGGAGCTGCCGCGAGATGTCGGCCGCGGTCGCGTTCAACGCCTGCAGGCGCGCCGGGTCGAGCTCGATGCGCACCTCGCGCGTCACGCCGCCGACGCGCGCGACCGAGCCGACCCCGCGCACGCTCAGCAGGCTCTTCGTCACGGTGTTGTCGACGAACCAGCTGAGCGCTTCTTCGTCCATGCGCGGCGAGGCGATGGTGTACGTCAGGATCGGCGCGCCGGCGAGCTCCATCTTCGTGATGACCGGGTCGCGCAGGTCGCCGGGCAGGTCGGCCCTGACGCGCGAGACCGCGGCACGCACGTCGTCCACGGCCTCCTGCGTCGGCTTCTCGAGACGGAACTCGGTCGTGATGATCGCGCTGCCGTCCTGCACCGTCGTGTAGATGTGCTTGACGCCCTGCAGGGTGGCGAGCGAATTCTCGATCTTGCGCGCGACCTCGGTTTCGAGCTGCGCCGGCGAGGCGCCGGGCAAGGACGCGGTGACGGTGACGGTGGGCAGATCGATGTCGGGGAAGTTCTGGATCTTCATCGCCTTGAAGGCCATCAGGCCCACCAGCGTGAGCATGATGAACAGCAGAACGCCCGGAATCGGGTTGCGGATCGACCAGGCAGACACATTCATCGGGTGATCCTCACTTGGCCGCGACCACGCGGACGGTGTCACCATCACCGAGGAAGCCCGCGCCCGACGCGACCACACGCGCCGACGCATCGAGCCCGCCGGTGATCTCGATGCGGTCGCCGACGCGCCGGCCGACGCTGACCTTGACCTGCGACACCTTCGAATCCGCCCCGACGCGCAGCACCGTGCTGAAGCCGTCGCGCAGCAGCACCGCGCTCTGCGGCAAGGTCAGGCCGGAGCCGCTGCCGATCTCGAACTCGCCGCGCGCGAACATGCCGGCGCGCGCCGCGCCTGATCCCGCGGTCGCGGGCAGGTTCACGTAGACGATGCCATTGCGCGTCTGCGGATCGACCGTCGGCGCGACCATGCGCACCGTGCCCTTGATCGGTGGCGCGTTGCCGGCCGTGACCAGCGCGGCCATGCCCGGCTGCAGCGAGGCCATGTCATTGGCGGCGACCTCGGCGCGCCATTCGAGCCGACCCTGGCGGATCATGCGGAACAGCTCCTGTCCGGCCGGCAGCACCGCGCCGACGGTCGCGCTGCGCGCCGAGATCACGCCGCTGTCGGGCGCAAGCACCTGCGTCTGCTTCAACCGCAGCTGCTGCATGTTGGCCATCGCGCGCTGCGCGTCGAGCCGCGCCTTGGCGGTGCGCTCGGCGGTGAAATACTGGTTGATCACGGCATCGCTCAACGCGCCGGTGGCCTGCAAGGTGCGGGCGCGCTGTGCATTCGCGGAGGCTTCGGCCAGCGTCGCCTCGGCCTCGGCCACCGAGGCGCGGATCTGCGCCACGTCGGCCTGCATCGTGTCGGGCGCGAAGGTCGCGAGCACCTGGCCGCGCTTGACGGCATCGCCGACGTTGACCTTCACGTCGGCGAGCCGCAAGCCGTTGGCCTCGGTGCCGATGCTGGCCTCCTGCCACGCGGTGATGTTGCCGTTGGCGCTGATGCTGCGCGTGAGCGTGGATTGCTGCGGCTGCGCCACGGTGACGGTGAGCGCGGCCTTGGCCGGCGCGGAGGCGGCCTTGTCGTCGGCCGCATTGACGTCGAGATTGACGCCGACCACGCACAGGGCCGCCAGCGCGAGCGCGCCAACGCGGAAGATCGATTCGGTTCGCATCGTTGAGGTCTCGTTCATTGCGGGGTCACCACGGCGGCGTCGGCATCCGACCAGCCGCCGCCGAGGGCCCGGTACAGCGTGATCCACGCGGTGCTGCGTTCGCGTTGCAGGTCGATCAGCGCGACCTGCGCCTGCAGCGCCGAGCGGCGCGCGTCCTCGAGCTCGAACAGGCTCGCGAGGCCGCCCTTGAAGCGCGCCTCGGTGGCGCGAAACGAGGTCGCGAAGCCGTCGGTCGCGACTTGCGCGTCGGTGTTGCGATCGGCCGTGCTGCGCAGCGCGACCAGCGCTTCCTCGACCTCGCGCACCGCCGTGCGCAGCTTGCCGCGGTACAGCGCACCGGCCTCGACGTAGCGCGCCTGCGCGGCGTCGACATTGGCGCGGCGCGCGCCGGCATCGAACAGCGGCAGCGAGACCGTCACCGGGCCGATCGCCCAGAGCGTGCCGCTGTCGTTGCCAAAGCTCGACTCGAAACGCGCTGCGCTCAGGCTGCCCGCGAGCGCGATGCGCGGCAGGCGTGCGGCCTGCGCCTGCGAGACATCGGCCGATGCCGCAAGCACCTCGCGCTCGGCAGCGAGCAGGTCGGGGCGTTGCGCCAGCGCCTGCGCCGGCACCTCGGCGATCACGAGCTGGGCCGGTTGCGGCACCTTCGCAGCGCCCGCCGCGAGCTGGCCGCGCAATGCCGGCTCGGCCACACCGGTGAGCGCGACCAGGCCCTTGACCAGCACATCGCATTGCGCGCGACGCTCGGTCAGCAGGCTGTTGCCCTGGGCCGCGCTGGCACGCGCAAGCGCGGCACTTGCCGGGGCCTCGAAGCCGGCCTGGCGGCTGAGCTCGGTCAGGCGCGCGGTCTCGCTGCGCGAGTGCGCATCGAGCTGCGTCTGCTCGACCTGCGCCTCGCAGGCGCGCAGGCTGGTGTAGCTGGTCGCGACCTCGGCCGCGACCGCGACGCGCGCATCGTGCCAAGCGGCCTGCGCGCCTTCGGTGCGCGCCTGGCTCGCAGCGCGGGCTGCACGCCGGCCACCGAACAGGTCGAGCTCCCAGCTCGCCTGCACGCCAGCGCTGTAGCTGGTGGCCAGGCCGCTGACGAAATCCTGCCGGCCGCGCACCGCGCTTGCGTTCGCATCGAGCGATGGCAGCAACGCCGCGCCGGCAGCGACCCGCGCCGCACGCGCCTGCTCGATGCGCGAGGTGGCCGACGCAATGCTGGGGCTCACCGCCTGCGCCGCACTGATCAGCTGGACGAGCAGCGGATCGTCGAATTGCTGCCACCACTGATTCAGCGCGCTGAGCTGGCCGGTGTGCGGCAGCGGCGCCTGCCATTGCGCGGGCCATTCGGGCGGCGTGGCGGCGGGCGGCGGCGTGCTCGCACACGCACCGAGGGCGGCTGCCGCGACGAGCGCGAGCAGCGGTCTGGCGATTGACTTCATGGGTCGGCTTCGTCCCTTGTGGGGCAGTGCAAGCCGAGCAATATAGCAACGGCGCCTGACGCGCCGTGTCAGCAGGTTCAGCAGAGCTGCGCCTGGCGCGCCGCGTGCGGCACGTAGCCGCGCGTGGCGAGGTTCCAGCCGTCGGTCGCGGCCGCGTCGGCGTGCGACACGACCGTGCCGGCCCCGAGGCGCCGCGCCGCGGCCTTGAGAAGCAGTGCCTCGCACCGTGCCGCGTCGAGCTGGCGGGCGAACCGCGTCCAGCGCTGCTGCACCAGCGAAGCGCGCCAGGCATCCTCCACCGCCCAGCGCGCCGTGTGCGCGTCGTACAACCGCCCACCTTCGAGCACACGCGGCAGCAGCGCCATGAAGAAGCTCTGGAAGTCGCGCCGCAGCGCCTTGCCGGGCAGCAGATCCTCGAAGCGGCTGAGGCGCTGGCTCCAGCCGGGCGTCAGCAGTTGCTGGCTGACGAACGCCTGCAGCGCCTGCACCGGGTTGAACAGGCGCAGCCGGTTCGGCGGCAGCACCAGCAGCGGCAGCGCGCTCGCCTCCTCGTGCGAGAGCGGCTCGACGAAACTGCACAGCACCGCGACGCGCGCCCATTGCGAGACGGTCAGGCCTTCGATGCCCGGCAGCTGCTCCGCCTCGATCTGCTGCACGCAGCGCAGTGCGGCGCGGAAGTCATGCGCGCCCTTCGCGTGGTTCGCCTTCGTGCTCATCACCGCGAGGTTGCCGGCGGCGTAGCCGGCGTCGTTGCGCACCCGATCGACCGAGGCGTCGGTCGATTCGAGCGTGGCGCTGGAGAGCGCGCCGCGCGTGATCGGGCAGTGGCTGGCCTCGATCTGCTGCAGGTAGTTCGGCGTGACCTGCACCAGCTCGACGCTGCGCCCACGCAGCCACGCATGCAGCCGCAACTGAAGCCACTTGCGCACATGGCGGTTCGCGGCGAGCGTGCGCAGGCCGAAGGTCGCTTCGCCGGCGCGCAGGCCGTCGCGCAGCGGCGAAGCTTCTCGCGCATACGGCGCGGGCAGGGCGACGCGGTGGTGCGCGTAGTCCCAGCCGAGCTCGAAGCCGACCTGCTCGTGGGCGGTCAGCGCGGCGGGGGTGTCAATGAGGCGGATTTGTCGTTCGTCGTGAGTCAGCGAAATCATGGATGGGCTCCGGTGGGTTCGCCGCAACCGCTGCAGCGATGAAGCCAGTGTCATGGCCAGGTAGCTCATGGCGTGAGCTACCATCCGACGGATGAACCGCACCGAACGCTTTTACAAGATCGAGCTGCTGCTGCGCAGCCGCGGCTGCGTCAGCTTCGCGGCGCTGCAGGAGGAGCTGTCGGTCTCACCCGCCACGCTCAAGCGCGACCTGCAGTACCTGCGCGACCGGCTCAGCGCACCGATCGTCTATGACGTCTCCAGCAACGGCTACCGCTTCGCCGCGCCCACGTCGAACGCGAGCGCGGCGCGCCACGAGCTGCCCGGCCTGTGGTTCAGCGAGAACGAGATCCACGCGCTGCTGACGATGCACCAGCTGCTCGCCGGCCTCGACGACGACGGCGTGCTCGCCCGCCACCTGCAGCCGCTGATGGAGAAGCTGCAGGGCATGCTCGGCACCGACGAGAGCGCGGCGCGCGAGCTGATGCGCCGCGTCAAGGTCATCGGCACGGCGCGGCGGCGCGTGCCGAGCAAGCACTTCGAGCTGCTCGGCAGCGCGCTGATGCAGCGCCGGCGCCTGCACCTGCGCTACTTCAAGCGCAGCGACCAGAGCTTCAGCGAGCGCGAGGTCTCGCCGCAGCGCCTCGTGAACTACCGCAGCACCTGGTATCTGGATGCGTGGTGCCACGCCAGCCATGCGCTGCGCCGCTTCGCGCTCGACGCGGTGCGCGAGGCGAGCCTGCTCGACGCCAAGGCCAAGCACGTCGCGCTGCGCGAGCTGGAGGCCGAGCTCGACGGCGGCTACGGCATCTACGGCGGCGGCGCAAAGGTGAGCTGGGCGACGCTGGTCTTCGACGCCGATGCCGCGCAATGGGTTGCCAACGAGGAGTGGCATCCGCAGCAGAAGGGCCGCCGCCTCGCCGATGGCCGCTACGAGCTGCAGCTGCCCTACAGCGACCCGACCGAGCTGTTGATGGACATCCTGCGCCACGGCGATAGTGTCGTCGTGGCGGGTGACAAGACGCTTGCCGCCGCGGTCAAGGTGCGGCTGCTGAGCGCCTCGGCGCGCTATGCGCCATGATGGCGCCCAGATTCCATCGAGGACACCCATGAAAGCGATCTGGAACGGCGTGACCATCGCCGAAAGCGACGACACCGTCATCGTCGAAGGCAACCACTATTTCCCCGAAGCCAGCCTGAAGCGCGAATACACCACCTTCAGCAACCACCGCAGCAGCTGCGTCTGGAAAGGCCAGGCCCACTACTACAGCCTGATGGTGAACGGCGAGATGAACGAGAACGCGGTCTGGTACT
>JBDUAG010000221.1:0-6492 GCA_040004785.1 Burkholderiales bacterium
CGGTCGAGCCAAACGCCGCAGGGCAGCGAGAACAGCACGAACGGCAGGATCTCCATCGCCGTGAGCAGGCCCATCTGCGTCGGGCTGGCGTGCAGCAGCACCGCGGCGGTGAGCGGCAACGCGAGCATCGTCACCTGGCCGCCGAACGAGCTGATCAGGATCGACGTCCACAGGCGTCGGTAGGTGGCGTCACGCAGCAGGTCGCCGACGGGCAGCACCAGGCGGCGGCGCCATATCTCAGTCCAATTTCTCAAGACCTGTCTCATGGCCTCAACCCTTTTTCTCTCTCGCAGGCGTCTTGTGAACGCCCTGACGGGGCAGCGAAAGAAGGAGCTCGATATCCGGAACTTCCGCTGATCTCTCAGCGGAAGCTTCTGTGTCAGAAGCGGATGCCGAGAGGGCTAGTGCGCAGCGTTGAGCCGCATGAACAGGCCGGTGCCGACGACGCGGGCTGACGCAATGTGCGCATTGCCCGAATCCGACCACGCAGCACCGCCGGCATCGCGCGGGGCGATGGAGCTGCGGTGGGGTGCGGGGTGCGTCATGTCGTGTGCCGAAGTTCGAGCGAGCATCGTAGCAGCGCCACCCCGATGCCGGCAAGCCGAGGCGGCGGTGCGTTGCGCGATACCGACGGGCGCATCGTCCGCGACCGCGCGCGTCGGCGCTTGTCGAGGCGGGTGCGCGCGTTGTCTGATGGCGGCCATCGCATCTTCCGGCCGCTCACCATGATCGCTTCATCGCCCTCGACACAACGACTCTCCACCGCGTGGCTGCTCGGCCTCATCGCCGCCGCACTCGCGCTGGCACTCGGCCTGCACGGCCCGATCCCGCAATGGGCGAGCTACCACGCGTTCGCGGATGCGCGCCCCTGGCTCGGCCTGCCGAATGCCGAGAACGTGCTGAGCAACCTGCCTTTCGCACTGATCGGTCTGTGGGGCTGGCGGCGCGCGGCGGGCGCGCTGTCCTGGCGTGCGTTCAGCGCAGCGCTGGTCTGCACCGCATTCGGCTCGGCGCTCTACCACTGGGCACCGGGCAACGCGCTGCTGGTCGCCGACCGACTGCCGATCGCGTGGGCCTGCGCCGCATTGACCTGCGGCTTTCTGGGCGAGCGCGTCGACGCGCGCTGGGCGTCACTGCCCGTGCTGACCGCGGCAACCTTGTTGGCCAGCGCCAGCGTCGCATGGTGGTGGATCAGCGAACAGCTCGGTGCAGGTGACCTGCGCGCCTACCTGTTCGTGCAGTTCCTGCCGATGCTGGTGGTGCCGGCTGCACTGCTGCTGAAGCTCGCGCCGCGACACCCCGACGCGGTTCGCCACACCACCTGGTGGCTGATGCTCGGCCTGTACGGCGCCGCGAAGGTGACGGAACTCGCCGACGCGGCCGTGTTCGACACGCTGACCTTCACGAGCGGCCACACGCTCAAGCACCTGCTCGCAGCGGCCGCCGCGGCCTGCCTGCTGGGCGGGCTCAGGAGCGGTAGTCGGCGTTGATCTTGACGTAGTCGTAGCTCAGGTCGCAGGTCCAGACCGTGGTGCTCGCCGCGCCGCGATGCAGGTCGACACGCACCGTGATCTCGCTCTGCTTCATCACACGCTGGCCGTCTTCCTCGCGGTAGTCGGGGTGTCGGCCACCGTTCTTCGCCACATGCACGTCGTCGAGAAACAGGTCGATCGTCGTCTGGTCGAGGTCGGCGATGCCCGCATAGCCTACGGCCGCCAGGATGCGCCCGAGGTTCGGGTCGCTGGCGAAGAACGCCGTCTTGACGAGCGGCGAGTGCGCGATCGCGTAGGCGACCTGGCGGCACTCGGCCTCGTTCGCGCCGCCCTCGACGCGCACGCTGATGAACTTGGTCGCGCCCTCGCCGTCGCGCACGATGGCCTGCGCGAGCTGCTGCGCGACGGCGACGACCGCGTCCCGCAACAGTTTGCCGTCACCGGAATCGAGCTGCGTGATCGGCGCGTGGCCGGCCTGGTTCGTCGCGATCAGCACGAACGAATCGTTGGTGGAAGTGTCGCCGTCGATCGTGATTCGATTGAACGATTCGTCTGCCGCGTCCTTCACCAGCGCCTGCACCAGAGCCGGCGCGATGACCGCGTCGGTGGCCACGAAGCCCAGCATCGTCGCCATGTTCGGCCGGATCATGCCGGCGCCCTTGCTGATGCCGGTGATCGTCACGGTCTTGCCGCCGAGGCGGATCTGCCGCGACGCGGCCTTGGGGCACGTGTCGGTCGTCATGATGGCCTCCGCCGCCGCACCCCAATGGTCGGTGCGCAGGTCGACGAGCGCAGCCGGCAGGCCGGCGATGATGCGATCGACCGGCAGGCTCTCCATGATCACGCCGGTCGAGAACGGCAGCACCTGTTCGGGCGCGATCTTCAGCAGGTCGGCGAGAGCGGTGCAGGTCGCGCGGGCGCGCACCAGGCCGTCCTCGCCGGTGCCGGCGTTCGCGTTGCCGGTGTTGATGACGATCGCGCGCGGGCTGCTCGTGGCCGCCAGATGCGCGCGGCACAGCTGCACCGGCGCAGCACAGAAGCGGTTCGCGGTGAAGACGCCGGCCACCGTCGCACCAGCGGCGATCCTGACCACGGTCAGGTCGCGGCGATTCGCCTTGCGCACGCCGGCCATTGCGATGCCGATTTCGATGCCGGGCACGGCAAACAGGCTGGTGGGATCGGGTGCTTTCAGGTTGACAGGCATGGCGTGCTTCGGTTCGAGGGCGATGGAGAGCGATTGTAGGAACGCCGCGGCGTCGCGATCGTGCGCGTGCAAATGATCGGGTCGAGAAACAGGAAAATCCCGGCCAACCTGTAAGGCCTGCCAGTGTGCAAGGCGTTGACTCTGAACTAGAGTCGATCAAAACATGACGTTGGGAATTCTGGATGCTGCCCTTCTTTGCCGATCTGATCACGCGCACCGATGAAGCGCGCCGTGAGTTCGAAACCAACCCGGTGGTGCTCAACGCCGTCGGCCAGGGGATGCCGCTGGCGCGCTACCGCAATCTGTTGCTGGAGCTTTACACGCTGGTGTGGCATTTCAATCCGGTGTGCGCCGCGGCCGCGAGTCGCGTGCCGGACAAGCTGCGCCAAGTGCGCTACTTTCTCTACGAGCACATGCACGAGGAGTCCGGCCACGAGCAGTGGGTCATGAACGACCTCGAAGCGGTTGGCGTGAGCCAGCCCACGATCCATGCCCACGCGCCCTCGCTGAACACGCTGGCGCTGGTCGGCTACAACCACTGGGCAGCGGACAGGCGCGATCCTTGCTCGGTGCTGGGCATGATGTACACGCTCGAGGTGATCGCCTCCGTCTACGGTGGCTCCTTCGCCGAGGCGATCCGCAGCTCGCTGCTGCTCGAGGACGAGCGCGGCGTGTCGTTCATCAGTTCGCACGCGACGATGGACGCCGAGCACATGGCCGAGTTGCGCACTGTGCTCAACACCATCGATGACGAAGCGGCACGCGAGGCGATCGTCGAATCGACGCTGGTCAACTTCCACCATGTCACCCGAATCTTCGAAGCCGTATGAAGCTGGCCACCCCGAGCGCCCTGGGCACCTTGCTGGAGCGGCGCTACAAGTTCCTTCGCCTTGAATGGAACGACGAACTAGGCATGCTGCGGGTTCGCACCTGCGTCAAGCCGATCCAGTGCTACAGCCTTGCCGGGCTGACCGAGATGCAGCGCGTGCTCGACGATGTCGCCGCAGCACCCGGCATCGTGCGCCACCTCGTGCTCAGCTCCGACGTGACCGGCGTGTTCAACTTCGGCGGCGATCTGGCGCTTTTCGTGCTCCTGGTGCGCGCGCGCGATCTCGACTCGCTGCGCATGTACGGGCGCCGCTGCATCGACATGGTCTGGTGGCTCGAGCACGCGGCCGAGCGCGGTGTTCACACCACAGTGCTGGTGCAAGGCGACACCCTGGGCGGCGGCCTCGAATCGGTACTGCCGTTCCACAAGGTCGTGTTCGAGCGCAGCGCGCAGGCCGGCTTTCCGGAGGTGCTGTTCAACCTCTTCCCCGGCATGGGCGCCTGGCCGCTGACGATCCGCAAGGCCGGCTTCGCGATCGCAAACGAGATGGTGCTGTCGGGCCGCCTGTTCACCGCCGAGCAGTTGATGCGTCGCAGCCTGGTCGATGCGGTGGCCGATGACGGCGCCGGCGAGCTCGCTGTCGAGGCGATCGTGCGCTCGATCGAGCCGCGCCTGCGCGGCACGCTGGCCGCGCTGCACGCGCGCCGGCTGGCCGCCCCGATCACCTACGAATCTCTGCTGGCGGTGGTCGATCTGTGGTCGGAGATGGCGCTCACGCTGACGACCCGCGACCTGCGCCTGATGGAGCGCCTCGCCCGCGCGCAGGTGCGCAAGGTCGGCGGCGCCGAAGAAGGCGCGGTCGAGGAGATCAAGCGCATGGAACTCGACACCGCCTGGGGCGAGCTGCAGGGCACAGGCCTGAGCAAATGGAGCGGGCTCGGCGCCTGACCCGCGCCACCCAGCCAACCCGGCCTATTGCAGCCACACCGACAGCACCTCGCGCAGCTGATCGCGCGTGTACGGCTTGATGAGGTGCGCGTCCATACCGACCTCCATCGCGCGCCGGGCGTCTTCATCGTAGGCGTCGGCCGTCAGCGCCACGATCGGCGTGCGCGGCAGGCGCTGTCGGAGCTCGCGCTCGCGGATGTGCAGGGTGGCGGTGTAGCCGTCCATCACCGGCATCTGGCAATCCATCAGCACCAGGTCGACCGAGCGGCGCGCCAGAACCTCGAGCGCCTTCATGCCGTCTTCGGCCTCGATGATGTCCAGCCCGAGCGACTGCAGCATCTCTTCGGCGATGATGCGGTTGACAGCGTTGTCCTCGACCACGAGCACGGTGCCGCCGAGCGGTCGCGTCAGAGAATCGAACGCCGACAGCGACGAATCCAGCATCTCGCCCGTCGGCGGGTGCGGATCGACGTCGAGCGCGAGTTCGAACTCGAACACCGAGCCCACGCCAATCCCGCTGCGCACCCTGATCCGGCCGCCCATCGCCTCGACGATCTTCTGGCTGATGGCCAACCCCAGGCCCGTGCCGCTCTGGCGCTTGCCGCGCGTGGCCTCGATCTGATGGAACGGCTGGAACAGCTTCTCCATCGCGTGGGGGAGCATGCCGATGCCCGAATCCGCGACCGTGAAGCGCACCTGCGCCACATCCGACGAGTCGGCGCCGACCGCGGTCAGCTCGAGCGAGACGTTGCCACGCTCGGTGAACTTGATCGCATTGCCGATGAGGTTCAGCAGCACCTGCTTGAGCCGCTGGGCGTCGCCCAACACACGGTCGGTCACGCCGGGGTCGATGTCGAGCACGATCGTCAGGCCCTTGGCCTGGGCGTTCGCGCGAAACAGCCCCACCACCGACGACGCGACCGCGTGCAGCGAGAGCGGCACATGGGCGAGGTTGAGCTTGCCGGCCTCGATCTTGGAGTGGTCGAGCACGTCGTTCAGGATCGCCATCAGCGACTCGCCCGATGACGCCGCCGTCTTGACCAGCCTACGCTGCTGCGTGTCCAGGCGCGAGCCGCGCAGCAGCTCCAGCGCCCCCAGCACGCCATTCATCGGCGTGCGGATCTCGTGGCTCATCGTGGCAAGGAACTGCGATTTCGCGACGTTGGCCGCATCCGCCGCCTCCTTCGCCCGCTGCAACGACACGTTGGTGAGCGCGGCATTCGCATTGGCCTGTTGCAGCAAGGCATTCGCGGCGTCGGCTTCGAGCCCGTGTCGCACGGCGCGCGCCGTGGCTTGGGTGAACTCGCGCGCGGCTCGGAACATCGTCAACCCGAACAGCACTAACAACGCCGCGAGCGGCAACGAGCGTGCCTCCTCGGAGAACAGCGAGACGCCGATGATCGCCAGCATCTGTGGCACGGCCAGATACTCGAACGACCGCCCGACCAGCGACATGAAATACGCCGCCACCGACATCGACCCGCAGGCGATCACCATGAACACCGTGGCCTCGTTGCCGCGCAACGCGGAGTAGATGCCGATTGCGCTGATCGCCCAGAGCAGGCCGGCCACCGCCGCGTTCATCTCCAGCGAGAGCCAGGCCGCACGCAAAGCCGATTCGCTGAGCTGGGCGGTGTCGACGTAGTGACGCGAAATCCACCACCGCCACACCACGCCGACGTAGCCGATCACGCCGCAGAGCGCCGCCGTCGCAGGCCGCTGCGCGTACCAGCCGGCCCAGACAATGAAGCTGACGACGATGAACTGCGCAGGCACGCTCCGACCGGCGTTGCGCAGCGCGAGCTGCAGCAGCTCGCGCCTGACTCCCGCCTCGGTGGATGGATCGTCGGCCATGAGTCTCAGCATACCGCGCGGCACCATGCGCGCGTGGACGTGACGCGCAATACCACGCGCGTTAACGCGCGTCAGCGGTGTGTCAGGTTTTCAGGCCAGCCGGCCATGGCACTGCTTGTACTTCTTGCCGCTGCCGCACGGGCACGGGTCGTTGCGGCCGACCT
>JBDUAG010000222.1:0-6489 GCA_040004785.1 Burkholderiales bacterium
GACAACAGGAATCACAATCCTGGACTCTACCAACTGAGCTACAGCCACCACCGAACGCAAGATTATAGCGGAGTCACTTCGCGCTTCCGCTTGCCGCGCTGGCCGCAGCCTCCGTGGCCGCCAGCACGCCCGGCTTGATCTCGACCTTGAAGCGCACCTTCAACGCGGCGTAGTACGCCTGCTCCTCGGCGCTCGCCCAGGCCTGCCCGTACTGCGCCTGGCCGCGCGCGGCGTCGGCGGCGGCCGGGTCGCGGCCGAGCACCTTGCTGATCTTGGCAACCGCATAGCCCTGGTCGCCCAGATCGATGCCGACGAACGCCGGCAGTTTCGTGGCAGGCGCCTTCAACAAGGCATCCATCGTCGGGCCGGAGAACTCGCGCGGCTGCGCGCGCGAGACGGTGGCGGCGGGCTCGGGCATCAACGTATCAGGCGCCGCACGCAACGCGGCCAGCCGGGCCTCACCCTGTTTGCGCGCGAGCGCGGCGGCCTGCAGCGTGACCAGGCGCTCACGCACCCGCGACTTGACGTCGGCGAGCGGCAGTTGGTGCGCGGCCTCGTACTTGACGATGCGGCCCGACACCATTGTGCTCGGCGCGATCTCGACAGCCTCGGTGTTGCGCTTGTTGCGGATCGCCTCGGTGCCGAACAGCGCCTCGAGGAACTTCGGATTCGCGAGCGCTCCGGTCACGCCGGGCGCGGCGGTGCGGTGCACACCCTGCGCTGTGCGCAACTCGAGCTTGAACTTGTCGACTGCGGGCTTGAGGCTGTCGGGCTGCTCGTAGACCATGTTGGTGAACTCGACCGCGGCCTCGGAGAAGCGCTTCTGTGCGAGCTGCGTCTGCACCTCGGCCTCGATCTCGGCGCGCACCGACTCGAAGCTGCGCTTGTCGCCGCCGCGCACGGCCGTGAGCTTGACGATGTGGTAGCCGAAGTCGCTCTCGACAAGCGGCCCGATCTCGTCCGGCTTGAGCGCGAAGGCCGCGTCTTCGAGCGGCTTCGCGGCCAGGCCACCGCGGCCGAAGAAGTCGAGGTCGCCGCCCTTCTCGGCCGAACCCGGATCGTCGGAATTCTTGCGCGCCACGTCGGCGAACGAGGCCGGGTTCTTCTTGACGTCGGCGAGCAATGCTTCGGCCTTCGCTTTGGCCTTCGCGCGATCAGCCGCCGGGGCGCTTGCATCGACCTTCACGAGGATGTGGCTGGCGCGCCGCTCCTCCAGCGCCGTGTAGCGCTTCTCGTTGGCGGCGTAGTAGTCGCGCAGGTCCTTGTCGGAGACGGTGATGCCCTTCTTCAGCGTCGCCAGATCGAGAACGACGTATTCGATGGAGGCCACTTCCGGCGCGAGGAACTGCGCCGCGTTGGCCGGGTCCTTGTAGAAGGCCTCGATCTCGGCGTCGGTCGGCGTGACCTTGTCGATCGAATCCTTCGTGGCGAAGCGCTGCACCTGCACCTCACGCTGCTGGAACATCGCATCGAGCGCGGCAGAGGTCGCCGCAAGCGGCGCGATCACGGACCCGGTGACGCCCTGGAAGACCTGACGCGATGCCATGTCCTGACGCATTCGCGCCTCGAACCCGGCGGCTGACATGCCCTGCGACTGCACGAATATCTTGTACGCGTCCATGTCGAAGCTGCCGTCGGGGCGCTTAAATTGCGGCACCCCAAGCAACTCGCGCTGCAGACGCGCGTCGGTGATGGCGAAGTGCAGCCTGTCGGCGGCGGCGAGCGTGACGCGCTCGCGCACCACGGCGTCGAGCGACAGTCGCTTCGCCTCGGGCGTGTCGAACAGCTTCGGATCGACGTTCGGCATCTGGCGCCGCACGCGCTCGATCTGCTCGCGCTGCGCAAACTCCCATTCGCTGCGCGTGACCTTGCGGCCATCGATGCGGGCGACGGTCGCGTTGTCGTCGCTGGTCATGCTGCCGTAGCTCTGGTACACGCCGGTGCCGACAAAGGCGACGATGACCAGACCGAGGACGACCTGCAGCAACCAGGTGTGCTTGCGGAAGAAATCAAACATGAGGACCTAAACTTAGTGCGCGAAACCCGTGTTCGCAATCGGTGTTCACAAACGCGACAAAGGCGAACCGAGGTTCGCCTTTGTCGAGGTGGCTGTCGCGATTCTAGCGGCCTGCCTTCGTTGTCATGGGTGGTGGGTGCTGAGGGGTTCGAACCCCCGACCTACGCCTTGTAAGGGCGCCGCTCTACCAACTGAGCTAAGCACCCGCGCGTGCTGTCAGTTCAGCGCGTCTTTCAGCGCCTTGCCCGGGCGGAACTTCGGGACCTTGGCGGCCTTGATCTTGATCGTCGCACCCGTGCGCGGGTTGCGGCCGCTGCGCGCGGCTCGCTTGCCGACGCTGAAGGTGCCGAAGCCCACGAGGGACACGGTGTTGTTCTTCTTCAGCGTGGACTTCACGCCGCCAATCACGGCCTCCAGGGCACGCGCCGCGGCGGCCTTGGAAATATCGGCCTGCTTGGCGATGTGCTCGATCAACTCAGACTTGTTCACGGGTGTTCCCCCTCTAAAGGTATCTCACAATGAATTCGGGTGGGTGTTTGGGCTGCACACGCATGGAGGCGGCAGCGGAAACGATTACAGCCGCGCACTCACTCAGTGTCAAGCGCGGAAGCGGATTCTATTCGCAATCATTTGCTCGAACGGCCGCCCGCAACTCAAGGGCCTGTGCGTGCTTTCTCGCTTGACAACACCAGGCCGGCTCCGCACCCGCGCATCACCGCTCCGGGCTGCGAACCACGAGCGCCACGCCGGTGGCGGTCAGCAGCATGCCGAGCGCCATGCTCCACGTGAACACTTCGTTGAACAGCAACCACGCGAGCACCGCAGTGCATGGCGGCACGAGGTACATCAGGCTGGTCACGGACGTGGCGGCCCCACGCTGAATCAGCAGGAAGAGCAAGGAACTGCCGCCCAAGGTCAGCGCAAGCACCGACCACGCCATCGCGCCGATCATCTGCGCATGCCACACGACCGGCTCGGTCTCGACCAGCGCCAGCGGCAGGCTCACGATCAGCGCCGCGGCGAGCTGAACGGAGCTCGCGGTGCGCACGTCGCACGCTGCCACGAAGCGCTTCTGGTACAGCGTGCCGGTCGTGATGCTGAGCAACGCGAAGATCGCGAGCGCCAGGTTCGTGTGCGTGACCTCGCCGCCGCCGAGCTTGTGCCACACCACCAGCGTGAGCCCGGCCAGGCCGAGCGCGAGGCCCAGCCATTGGATGCTCGACACCCGCCCCTTGTCGCCGCCGTTCGCACCACCTTCCGCGCCACTGGTCGCGGTCATCCACACCGCGGTCAACACCGGTTGCAGGCCCACCAGCAGCGCGACAGTGCCGGCGCCGATGCCGTGCTTTACCGCGGCCCACACGCCGCCGAGGTAGCCTGCATGCACCAGCACGCCGACGACGCCGAGGTGCAGCCACTGCATGCGCTCGCGCGGCCACGCCACGCGTGCAGCCGCGACCCACGCGCCGAAGCAAGCGAGCGACAGCGCATAGCGCATCGCCAGAAACTTGAACGGCGGCGAGTGCGGCATGCCGAAGCGCGCGACCACGAAACCGGTGCTCCAGATCAGCACGAAGACCCAGGGCATCGCGCGGATCAGCGCGCGCTGTTTGTCGACGGTCATGTCTAGCGCACCTTGGCGCGGATCTCGGGCAGCGCTTTCTGGAGGTAGTACACCATCGACCAGATCGTCAGCACGGCCGAGGCGTAGATCAGCCAGGTGCCCCACCGCTGCGTATCGATCAGACCGAACAACACGCCGTGGTACAGAAGAAACGGAATCGCGACCATTTGCACGACGGTCTTGATCTTGCCGAGCATGTGCACCGCCACACTGCGCGACGCCCCGATCTGCGCCATCCATTCGCGCAGCGCCGAGATCGCGATCTCGCGCCCGATGATGATCAGTGCGACCAGGCTTTGCACGCGCGCGAGTTCAACCAGCACGAGCAAGGCAGCGCAGACGAGGAACTTGTCGGCCACCGGATCCAGGAACGCGCCAAACGAAGAGGTCATGTTGAGCCGGCGCGCTAGGTAGCCATCGGCCCAGTCGGTCAACGCGACGACGATGAACAGCACGGTCGCGATCAGATTGCGATCGGCCTCGGCAAGCGGCAGGTGGAACACGCCGACGATCAGCGGAATCGAGACGATGCGCGCCCAGGTCAGCAGTGTCGGCAGGTTGAAGAACATCCCGCCATTGTGACCCAGGGCTATTGATCGAGCGTGCGCGGTTTGAACTTGCGGTCGTCGTCGAACAGAAAGGTCTCGGTGAATCGCCACGGCTTCGGCAGCCGCGAGACGTCGCCGAACGGCGCGGCGCGGTAGACCGCGTCGGTGGCGAGTTTGATGGTGTCGAGCGCCTGGCTGGGTTTGCGCATCACCTCGACGCGGCGGATGCTGCCGTCGGCGTGCAGCTCGATCTCGAGCACCGGAATCGCCAGCAAGGGCTCGGGCACTTCGCCGGTGTAGGTCGTCTGCGGGTTGGCGGCCACCAGCCGCTTGGCCGCCTGCAACCGCACCTCGTTCCAGTTGCGCACCGCACCCGGCGGGGGCAAGGCGACGCCGCCGGCGGCGACCGGCGCCGCAGTCGGGCGCACCGAGGGCGCGGGCGACGGTGCCGCCGGCGCGTTGCCCGACGACGTGGTTGAGCAACTGGCCAGCAGGCTCAAGCCCGCGACGCTTGCCAGGCCGGCGCAGAGCGCGAGGCGCCGCTGTCGTTCAATGCCGCGTTGTTCGATGCCGTGTTTTTCAATGAAGCGCACGATAGATTTCCTCTGCCAGTTCTCTTGAAATGCCGTCCACGCCGAGGAGGTCCTCGACGCTGGCGTTCCCGACCCCACGCACCCCGCCGAAGCGCTGCAGCAGCTTCGCACGTTTCTTCGGCCCGATGCCGGCAATATCCTCCAGCTTGCTGCCGCCGGTGCGCACACTGGCACGCCGCGCGCGCATTCCGGTGATCGCGAAGCGGTGTGCCTCGTCGCGAATCTGTGCGACCAGCATCAGCGCCGCTGAATCTCGCCCGAGATAAACCTTGGCGCGGCCATCCGCGAACACCAGTTCTTCGAGCCCGACCTTGCGGCCCTCGCCCTTCTCGACGCCGACGATGCGCGCCAGGTCGATGCCCAGTTCCTCGAACACTTCCCGGGCCACGCCGACCTGCCCGCGACCGCCATCGACCAGCACCAGATCCGGCAAGCGCGCGGCGCCGGCCAGCTCGGCGTTGCTCGCGGCTTCGACCAGCTTGCTGTAGCGGCGCGTCAGCACCTGGCGCATCGCCGCGTAGTCGTCGCCGCCGGTGATGCCGTCGATGTTGTAGCGCCGGTATTGCGCACTCTGCATCTTGTGCCCCTCGAACACGACGCAGGATGCTTGAGTCGACTCGCCAGCCGTGTGGCTGATGTCGAAACATTCGATGCGAAACGTGTCCATGTTGTACACACCGAGGTCCAGAGCGTCGACTAATGCACGGGTGCGCGCCTGTTGCGATCCTTCCTCGGCCAGCAGTTGGGCGAGTTTGAGCTGCGCGCCCTTGATGCACATGTCCAGCCAGGCGCGGCGCGGCTCGCGCGGCTGGTGCTGGGCCGTGACCTTGATGCCGCTCTGCAACGACAGTGCCTCGATGAGCGATTTGTCGACCGCATGGCTGAGCACGAGCAGCGGTGGCACGCCGCCATCGAGGTAGTGCTGCGCGATGAAGGCTTCGAGCACCTGGATCTCGGGCTCGGCGCGCACCGGCGCCTCGTCGTCCTTGGGCGCCAGCGCCATCGCGTCTTCGACATGCTTGGGGAAATACGGCCGGTCGCCGAGATGCCGCCCGCCGCGCACCATGGCCAGGTTCACACAGGCGCGGCCGCCCTCGACCTTGACGGCGAGGATGTCGGCATCCTTGGTCGTGACGCCGGTGTTGTCCTCCACCGCCTGCTGGTGCAGCACGCGCGACAACGCGCCGATCTGGTTGCGGATCTCCGCCGCCTGCTCGAACTCCAGCGCCTCGGCATGCGCCATCATGCGCACCTGAAGATCGTCCATCAGCTGCTGCTGCTCGCCCTGCAGAAAACGCTCGGCATGCGACACGTCGGCCGCATAGGCGGCCGCGGAGATGAAGTTCACGCACGGCCCCGAGCAGCGCTTGATCTGGTAGAGCAGGCACGGCCGGGTGCGGTTGTTGAACACCGTGTCTTCGCAGGTGCGCAAGCGAAACACCTTCTGCAGCATCTGGATCGATTCCTTCACCGCCCACGCGCTCGGGAACGGGCCGAAGTAGCGGTGCTTCTGATCGACCGACCCGCGGTAGTACGCCACGCGCGGAAACCGGTGCGACGCGATCTTCAGGTACGGGTAGCTCTTGTCGTCGCGGAACAGGATGTTGTAGCGCGGGCTGAGCGTCTTGATCAGGTTGTTCTCGAGCAGCAGTGCCTCGGCTTCGGAGCGCACCACCGTCGTCTGCAGCCGCACGATCTTCGTGATCA
>JBDUAG010000223.1:0-6423 GCA_040004785.1 Burkholderiales bacterium
TGACCAGCGTGACCTGGGCGCTGTTCATCGCCACGTCGGTGCCGGTGCCCATCGCGACGCCGACGTCGGCCTTCGCCAGGGCCGGCGCATCGTTGATGCCGTCGCCGGCCATCGCAACGATCTTGCCTTCACGCTGCAAGCGCTCGACCAGCGCCAGCTTGTCGGCGGGCTTGACCTCGCCGTAGACCTCTTCGATGCCGAGCTTGGTGCCCACCGCCTTCGCCGTCGTCAGACCGTCCCCCGTGGCCATCACCACGCGGATGCCCGCTGCGTTGAGGCCGGCGAGCGCTTCCGCCGTGCTCGCCTTGATCGGGTCCGACACCGCCAGCAGGCCTGCGAGCTTCTCGTCCACGGCGAGGAACATCACGCTTGCACCCTCGGACCGCAGGGCCTCCGCGCGGTCCTTGAGGCTCTCGATGCCGACCTTCAACTCGGTCATCAGCGCGGTGTTGCCGAGCGCGAGCCGCTTGCCGCCAACGATGCCACGCACCCCGATGCCGGAGCTCGATTCGAACGCGTCGGGCTTTTCAAGTGGCAGCTTGCGGTCGCGCGCGGCACGCACGATGGCATCGGCCAACGGGTGCTCGCTCCCCTGGTCCAGGCTGGCCGCAAGCCGCAGCACCTCGTCGTCAGCGAAGCCCTCGCTGGCGACGACGCGCTCGAAAGCCGGCTTGCCTTCGGTCAGCGTGCCGGTCTTGTCCACCACCAGCGTGTCGACCTTGCGAAAGTTCTCGATGGCCGCTGCGTCGCGGAACAGCACCCCCTGCGTCGCCGCCCTGCCCGTGGCCACCATGATGGACATGGGCGTCGCGAGGCCGAGCGCACACGGACAGGCGATGATCAGCACGGCCACGGCATTGATCAGGCCGTAGACCCAACTCGGCTGAGGTCCAAGGAACCCCCACGCGAAGAACGTCAACAACGCAATCGCCACCACGGTGACGACGAAGTAACCGGCGACGCTGTCCGCCATGCGCTGCATCGGCGCCCTGGATCGCTGGGCCGTCGCGACCATCTGCACGATCTGCGCCAACACGGTCTGCGAGCCGACGCGCTCCGATCGCATGATGAGCGCGCCCGACGTGTTCAAGGTGGCACCGATCAGCTGGTCGCCGGCCGCCTTCGTCACCGGCAGCGGCTCGCCCGTCAGCATGGACTCGTCCACTGCGCTGCTGCCTTCGGTCACCACACCATCCACCGGCACCTTCTCGCCGGGGCGTACGCGCAGCGCATCGCCGACATGCACATGCGTGATCGGTACGTCCTCTTCGCTGCCATCGGCATTGATGCGCCGCGCCGTCTTCGGCGCCAGACCGAGCAGTGACTTGATCGCGGCCGAGGTCTGCGACCGCGCTTTGAGTTCGAGCAGTTGGCCCAGCAAGGTCAGCGAGATGATGACCGCCGCGGCCTCGAAGTACACCGACACCCGACCCATCGAAACGAACGATGCGGGGAACACACCCGGTGCCACGGTGGCCACCACGCTGTAGACGAAAGCCGCACCGGTGCCCAGCGAGATGAGCGTCCACATGTTCGGGCTGCGGTTCACCAGCGACTGCCATCCGCGAACGAAGAATGGCCAGCCGGCCCAGAACGCCACGGGCAACGTGAGGACCAACTCGATCCAGCTCTGCGTTGACATCTCGAACCACTGCAAGCGGTGGCCCGCCATCGCCAGGACCGTGACGATGGTGGTCAGCGGCAAGGTCCACCAGAAACGGCGCGTGAAGTCGGCGAGTTCCGGGTTCTCGTCTTCCTCCAAACTGGGCATGGCCAGTTCAAGCGTCATGCCGCACTTGGGGCAGTTCCCCGGGTGGTCCTGGCGAATCTCGGGATGCATCGGGCAGGTGTACACACCACCCAAAGCGATGTTCGACGCCAGCGCAGCAGGCGCCTTCGAAACCTCGGAAATCTCGAGAACCTTGGAGGAGGCTTGCTTGCCGATGTAGGCCAGTGGGTCGGCGGCAAACTTGGATTGACAGCGCGCACTGCAAAAGTAGTACGCCGTGCCGTCGTGCTCCAGCCTGTTGGCCGACTCGGTCGTGACGGCCATTCCACAAACAGGGTCCTTCAGTTCGCCTGCGACTTCCATTTTGGTAGACGCCCCTTCTCCATTCGCCTTCGAGTCGGTCGGGCCTTGCGGTGGATGCACGTGCATGTCCATGAAGTCAACCCGGCTTCGACGACGATGGCGTACTGCCGCCCGGCGCGTCGTGGTGCTTGTGTTGCCCGTGTCCGCCGTGCCCGTGCACCAAGTGCATCAACGGGCAGGCGAGCAGCAACAGGTAGATCCAGGAACCTCCCAGGTGCCCCCAGTGCTCACGCAAGAGATAGAAGCTGCCGATCACCGCCAGCATCACTGCGGCGACTTTCCAAGGGCGACGGACGATCGATGGACCGTCTGGTGTCATTCGTGCATCGTGCGGCGTGTCGTTCATGTCACCACTCCCTTCGGTACGAACTTGCCGGCAACCATCAGGCTGAAGATAGACCCTTCCCTCAGGCATGGTCAAGCCATCGCAGTTAAAGCGCGCTGCCCACCTCGACGGTAACGCGCGCGGGCCGGCGGCTCAGACGGGCCGGCCCCCGTCACGGTCCAGCAGCACCTTGCGCTCCTCGTATTCGCCGGGCGTGAGGTCGCCGCTGGCCAGACGCCGACGCAGCACGTCGTGAGGTGCCTCGCGCGGGCGATTGCCCCAGGCCCCGATGCGGCCCCGATCGAAGAACAGGAACGCCGCGAGCACGATCAGCCAGAACATCCACCAGAGGCCGTGCATACCAACCATGTAGCCGCCGTCATGAAACATTCGAGCCACCGTTGTCGTTTGTGCGGCTACCGGCGGCATCGCTCAGCGACGAACGCACCCGCTCAAGGCGGCTGCGGACTTCCGCGGCGACCTTGGCCACTTCCGGGTCGTTGGTCATCTGCATCACGGCCACCGGGTCCATGAAACCCACGGTCTGCGTGCCGTTGGCCTCCTCCCGAACGATGACATTGCAGGGCAGCAGCAGCCCGATATCGGGCTGTGCCGTCAGGGCGCGGTGCGCAAGAGGCGGGTTGCAAGCGCCGAGAATGCGGTACGGCGGCACGTCGACATTGAGCTTGGCCTTCATCGTCGCCTGGACGTCGATGTCGGTCAGCACACCGAACCCCTCGGCCTTCAACGCCTCGGTGACGCGGACAACCGCTTCCGGAAAAGCAGTTGCAGACAGCGTGCAGTAGAAGCCGTAGGCGGCGCCAGCGGTCGACGCGACGACAGATTCGGGTCGGATGTTCATGTCGTCGCCTTCACGGCTTGGCAGGGGACTGCGGCATGCGGTCCATCATCATCTGCATCATGGACTGCATCATCTCCATGCGCTTCTCCATCATTTGGCCGTGCATGGCCATGTCGCCCGACATCGGCGCCTTGTCTTTCATGCCGTCCATGCCGCCCTTGCCCATCATGCCGCCCGGGCCCATGCCGCCCATCATGGCCATGCCGTCCTGCATGAGCTTCATGTGCTCGGTCATCAAGGCGCTCTTCTCGTCCGGCGTCCTGGCACGATTCATCTTTTCGTGCATCTCGCGCATGGCCTTCATGTGCTCATCCATCTGTGCCATGGAACCGCTCGCACCGCCCATCGACATGGGACCGGCTGCGGCGAACGCGGTGACCTCAGGATGATGTACCGCGTGATCGACGGGCGTCTGGGCGCACCCGACCAGGCCAAATGTGGCTGCGGCAGCGGCGGCAGCGATAGTGCGAAGTGATTTCATGATGAATTCCGATGAGGATGGGGATGGCTTTTTCCGGGCGTTGAGCAGGAGCGGCCTGTTCGGGCGATACAACCGCTGACGGCATTGGGGGAGATTCCCTTATGGGCTTTTCGCTCCAACCCGTCTGTGCGCAAGCGCACGCGCCGCACATCGAACGTCGCGCGATGAAGATCGAATCAACCCCGGGGGCTGCGATCCCATCCTAGATTCCTTGCAGGCCGGCATCGTTGACACAGATCAAGCCAGTCGGCTCGAGCGTCGCTGCCGTGACTCCAGACGCACTGCTCACCGCGCGTGTCGGTCAGTTGGAGCCCCGCGTCGGTAGTTCGCTGTACACGTCAGAGGCGTTTGACCACGACATGCGCAGCGAACAGGGTGCAGTGCGCCCAGAGTGGCGATGCGAGTCTCAACCGCAGCAGCAACCGCCGCGTACTGGTGCGGCTTTGGCACCCACGCGTTCCACGCCGGCCTCGACGGCCACGGGCGTGTAGCCCGCTTGCTTGATGGCATCGCTCAGTTCGGCCGCGTCGGCTTCGGTCGGATCAATGGTCACGCGATGCGTTGCCAGGTCGATCTGAACCTTCGCGCCCAGGTCCACGGCCCTCACCGCTTTGGTGATGGTGCTGACGCAGTGGCCGCAGGTCATGTCTTTGACTTCAAAGGTCGTCATTGGGTGTTCCCGTCGGGATGGAGTGATCGAAGAACGCACTGTCGACCTTCCCACCATGGGAATGTCAAGCAAGACCCTCGAATACCCTTGCCGCGAACAGATTTTCGCCCGGCGTTGCGTTGGGCTCGTCTCCGGCTATCCAAACTGCGACGACGCCGAGGTGGCCTCGGCTACAAACGTACCGACAACTCGAGCAGGGGTTTGAGTCCGGCTCCGAAGCGAGCTATGGCCGCCCGATGCGCGCGCAATTCGCCATATGGCAGATAGCGGATGCCCAGCTCCGACACCCTTGAGAACGCTGGCCGCCGAAGCTGCTGGGCCACGTCCTCCCGTCGTTCATCCGGTGCCACCAAAAACAGCGTGCTGTTCTTGCCCACTTCGGTGCCCAGCGCCAGGTCAAGCATGCGCACGATGCCGGAATAGATTGAAGTGGAATGCTCCACCTCGAAAGCAGCCGCCACCGCCTGCGCACTGCGGTCTACCCATACCACGTCGATCAGGCGCACCGAGTCGAGGCCGACGTGAACCCCGGCTGGCAATTGAGTCAGGCAGCCGTCGGCCAGTTGCCCGCCCCCATAGCTGCGGCTGCGGTCGTTGGAAGCAATCCAGACGTCGAAACCCAGCGCCTTGCCCAGGTCACGCAGCCATCCCTGCACCTCGGTGTGCGTGGTGTCGCTGTCGCGTGTTGCCGCCCACTGCTTCTCCGCAGCAGCCGATTCATCGCGCACCTTCTGCAAGTCAGCCTCCCACGAGATGCGGGCGTTGGCGTCATCGTTGCGCGGCGGCGACGCGTAACGCCCGCTGCCAATGTCGAACAGCACCGATGGCCCCGAGGTCGTTGGAAAGGCACGCGCGGTGCTCGGCATTCAAGCGCAGCGCGCCTTCGCGCATCGACAGGTAGTGGTCCCAGCGTCCGAGCTTGACGTTGCCGCCAGTCACCGCGTTGTAGCCGCGCACGATGGCGGTGTTGAACGGCACCACCAGCGTGGGATGAATGAAGTACAGGAGGTTGGCCACGGCTGGGCCCAGCACGTGTGAAGCAGATGGGAGAAGGCGCGCTGGTTCGCCGTGTTTTCGTAGATGTCCGGGATACGCAGCTTGGGCTTCCACAGAAACGCGTGGTCTGCGCCCTTGAAGATCTGCCGCTGCTCGGCCACCGAGTGAACTACCGTCTCCAGCGTCGAGCCGCGGTAGAGGTTGCCGAAGGTGCCCGCCTCGATATCACGCACCACCTGCCCGATGCCACGGCGGATGGAACGGAAATTCTTCAACCGTTCCTCCCACAGAAACCAGCTGTTATAGGTCCCGTGTGGGTCGTTCTTCCAGTGATCGATCAGCAGGGGCAGCGTGTCGTGCATCGGCGGCTCGCAAGAGGTAGTGCCGCATTGTCGGTGTCCTTGTCGACAAGCCACCATCAGCGAGCGTTCGCCGGCCGGGCTTGCTTCTGACCTTCACTCCGCCAACTCATCCAGGATCGGACAGTCAGGCCGCTCATCGCCGTGGCAACAAGCCGCCAGCGATTCGAGCGTGCGCTTCATGGCCGCCATCTCGCTCATGCGCCGATCCAGATCGGCCACATGCGACAGCGCGATGCGTTTCACGTCGGCGCTGGCGCGGCGCCGGTTCTGCCACAGCTTGAGCAGGGCGGCGATCTCGACCATGCTGAACCCCAGCGCCCGTGCCCGGCGAACGAAGCGCAACGTGTGCACCTCCTTCAGTCCGTACTGCCGATATCCCGACGTGGTGCGCCCGACCTTCGGCAACAGGGACAGCGTTTCGTAGTGACGGATCATCTTGGCCGATACGCCTGAGCGCGCCGCCGCTTCACCGATGTTGAAGCGGATCTCGGGCATGTCCAGTTCCGTCATTTCGCTGCTCCCTTCCAGCGCCGCAACAGCAGTGCATTGCTCACCACACTCACGCTGCTGAATGCCATCGCCGCACCGGCAATCACGGGGTTCAACAGCCCGAAGGCGGCCAGCGGCACGCCGAC
>JBDUAG010000224.1:0-6400 GCA_040004785.1 Burkholderiales bacterium
GCATGGTGAGGTGATCAGGGGCGTGAGACGGTGCTGCGAATGCGCATGCAAATGAGATTGTCTCTCATTTAAAACTCCGTGTCGCGGCGCCGGTTTGACCCTTGTCAAAGCAAGTCAAACACCGCGGCGATGGCTGGAGATCAGCGCCGCCATCAACGCGCCGACAAACGCGTGGGCCCAGCCCAGCGCGGGCCGCACGGCGTCCGACGCGAAATAGAACAGCAGGTAGCCGCTGGCCGCCAGCACGCCGCCGATCACGCACAGCAGAACGCCCGAGTTGCGTTGCCCGGCCCAGCGCCGACGCTGGCTCAGGCGCCAGCCCTGCGGGATGTGCGCCGCGGCCAGCACGCCGAGGACGAACAGGCCCGCGAACGCGGCCAGGCCGTGCAGCCGCAGACTCCAGGATTCGAGCGGGTGCGGCAGCTCGCCGGCACCAGCGCCGACGCTGTAGTGGATGGCGAGCCACACGCCGCCGGTCAGCAGCAGCGCCGCGCCGCTGAGGTACAGCGCGAGGCGCTGCCAGCGCGCAAGTCGGTGAACGTGATGATGGGGAGCGCGAATCATGCGGACCTAGGGCCTGCTGGGCGTCGGCCCTTCGGGTGATCTCATCAAACAGTGGCCGCCCGCGTTGCAAATGCTCGCCGTAGGCGCGGCTACGCCTGCGCTTTGCGCCTTGCCGGCGGCTGTCTGATGAGTCACGCGTGCCCTCCCATAGCGTTAACAGGCCCTAGTGCACCCAGGCGACCGCGTCGTACCGGGTCACAAGCGGGTGCGAAGTATCGCCGCTCAGCGCGACGACCTTGGTCAGCGCGTCGGCCCACAGGCACAGGGGGGCGGCGACACTCACGTGGGCGCCGCTCAGCGCAGGTGCCCTGGGACCGACGCTGAGCCACGACCGGCTGTCGGCACCGAAGTGGCTGGTGGCGAACGCGCCGTCGCGCAGCGATGCGAACGTGCGCACGCCACCGCTCGCTTCGTCGCGCAATTGCAGCGGTGTGTCGACATCGCCGAACGTGCGCAGGTCGCCGCCGGCGTTGACCCAGCCGGCCGACACGCCGTGCGCGACCAGGGCGTCGACGCCCAGATCCACCGCGTGCCCCTTGCCGATGCCGCCGAGGTCGAGGCGAACGGCGTCGCCGAGCTTGTGCAGTTCCGCGGCGCGCAGGGCCCAATCGTCGCGGCCCGAGCCGAGGCTGATGTCGAAGGCGCCCGCGCTTGCGCCGCGGAGCGCATCGGCGGCCGCGAGCACGTGCTGCGAGATCGGCCGCAGCGCCAGGCGTTCGCCGCGACGCAAAGCATTGAAGCGGGCGATGTCGCTGTGGACGTCGAATCGCGAGAGACAACGCTGCGCGTCGCGGATCGCGGCAAAGGCCGCATCGATCGCGTCGTTCGGGTCAGCGCCTGCATCGAAAACCCCGACTTCGACCAGCGTGCCCAGCAAGGGCTGCGCGCGGCGCAGCCACCGGCCGGCCGAGCGCGTGTTCATGTCAATGCGCCCGCGCGCCGCGCCAGCGCCACGACCGCGACAATGCGGCGCACGCCATCGGTCACGTGGGTGCAGCTGAGGGTCGCGCCGCTGATGTTGGCGATGTCTTCGCCGACGCGCAGCGCCGAGGCCGCGCCCTTGCCGACGAATTGCTTGCGCCACGCCGGCAGGCGGATCTCGGAACCGTGGCTCTCGCGGTACGACAGGATCTCGATCTGCTTGACGCTGCCGTCGAGCGCGATGCCGACCGCGTAGCTGATCAGCTCGACCTTGCCGATCACCTCGTCGGTGACGACGAAGCCAAGCGTCGTGCCTGCTCGCCGCGCCACACGCACCGGCCAGTTCGCCGAGCGCGCACGCACGCCCTGCGCGTCGAGCTGCTGCAACTGGGCTGCGTCGAGCGTGACGCTGCGCGTGTCGAACGCATCGGCATCCGGGAACATCAGCTTCGCGGCCTGATCGGCGCTCAGGTACTCGACCGCGAACGCGCTCGTCGGCGCGATTGCCGCCGCAACGAATGCCGTCGACAGCACGACGCGCATCAGAAGCTCCAGCCGAGGCCCAGGTTGAAGCGGTTCAGGTCGGCGTTCTCGCGGAAGCGCTGGTAATCGGCCTTCAGCACGATGCCCTGCGAGACCCGGAAGTTCGCGCCCAGCGTGACGACGCGTTCGGCCCGCGCCGCGTCGGGGGTCAGGCCGGCGCCGAGATCGGCGTACGACTTGGCGGTGTTGAACTGCTCCCAGCGCACGAATGGCGAGAGTGCGTAGTCCTCGTGCGACCAGAGCTTGTACGCGCCTTGCACGTAGAAGCCGTCGAAGGTCTTCGGGATCAGCGTCACGTTGCCCACCAGCGCGGCATTCAGCTCGGCGGTGTTGGAGATGCTGCCGCGCGTGTAGACGGTCGAGAAGTCCCAACGCCCCGGCGTCCAGCGTGCATGCACGTCCCACAGCGTGACGCGTGCCTTCGCGACGGCCTGGTCGTGGGTGGCGTCGCCGGTGAACACCGAGCCGCCGAGCAGCAGCCCGGGGACACCACGCCAGTTCAGCGCGCCGAACACCGCGAGGTCGTGGCTCTTCGCGAGCGCGAGCTCCTGGTGGATCGAGCCAAGCGGCGACTCCTTGCCTTCGGTCGAGGTCGCGTCCCACTTGGTCAGGTCGAAGCTGGTCGTGAGGCCGCCCTGTACCGTGAGGCCGTTGTCGAACGTGCCGACGAACTGCACGCCGCCTTCACGCCAGGTGCTGGGGATGATCGCGGTCTCGACGAAGTTTCGTTCGACACCGTAGAACGCGGTCGGCTCGTGGTTTTCGTTCAGCAGACCAACCGGCATCAGGAACAGACCGGCGCGCATCGCCAGGTTCGGCGTCAACTGGCGCTCGACATAGGCCTGCTCGACCTCGACCTCACCCGGATCGTCGGCCGACGACACCGCGTGCTCGACCTCGAGCTCGGTGACGACCTTGGTCTTGTCGTCGAAGCGGTGCTGGTAGCCGAGCACGAAGCGGCGCATGTCGGCTTGCGCGTTCTGGTTGGCCTTGGTCGGGCGGTTGTAGTTGATCTCGCCGTAGCTGGTCAGTACGGTCGCAGGTTCGGCTGGCGTTGCTGCCACCGGCGTCGGGGCGGCCGGCGTGGGGGCAACGGCGGTGGTCGCCGCGGGCGCCGACGCCGGTGCCGCAGCGACCGGTGCGGCGCGCTGTTGCTGGATCTGCGCGAGCTGTGCCTTCACCGCCGCGAGCTCGGCGGCGAGCTGGTCGAGCCGGCGCGCGAGCTCGGCTTCGGTGGCGGTCTGCGCCGACGCTGTGCCTGCGGCGAGCGCGAGGCCCGCGGCGATCAGGGTGCGTGCGGGCCAGGCCTGCGGGCGGTGTGCGGTCATGCGGACTCCAGAGGATGGGTTGGGCGGACGCTCAGGGTGCGTAACCGTCGGTCAGTGTTTTCAGGAAGGCGATCACGTCGTCCACTTCCGCGTCGCTCAGCGCCGGCGCATCGCCGGGTCGGCGGTTGTAGGGCACTTCGAGCGTGTTGACGTTGGCGACGTACTGCGGCGGCAGGTCGTCGAATTTCTTGACCGTGCCGTCAGCGTTCAGCGGGTACCACTTTTCGGGGTTGGTGTCGCGCTGGACGTAGAACGTGAGCGCCTCCTTCAGCGTGCCGAAGCGGCCGTTGTGGAACAGAGCCTGACGCAGCGCCACGTTGCGCAGCGACGGCACTTTGAACGCGCCGCACAGGTCCGAGGTGGTCGTCAGATCGGTGCGCGCGCACAGGCCCAGGTCGAAGTAGCCTGGGTCGTCGTTGCGCACGATCAACGGGTTGCGCGGCACGCCGAGGTTGTCGTAGCTGAAATCGGTGAACAGCGGGAAGCTGCCGTCGGCCGCTTTGCCCGATGGATGGCAGGCTTGGCAATTGCCCTTGACCGGGTTGTTGAAGAGCGCGAGACCGCGCAGCTCCTGGTCCGAGAGCGGAGCCATGCCGCGCAGAAACTCGTCGTACTTGCTGGAGAACGGGCGGAAGTCGGTGTCCTCGCGCTGATACTGCTGCAGTGCGAGCGTCAGTCGATCGAAGGCGTCGTCCGGCCGCGTGAAGATGTCCGCACCGAAGACCTGCTTGAAGTCGTCGGCGTAAGTGGCGCGCGAGACCTTGTCGATGACATCGGCCTTGTTCGCATTGGCCATCTCGAAATCGGTCAGGAAGGGCAGGCCGGCCTGGTCTTTCAGCGAGGCGGCGCGGCCGTCCCAGAAGAAGCCGCCGGTCGGCGTGCCGTCGGCGGCGAAGTAGAACGCCGTGTTGAACGACAGGTAGTTGATCGACGGTGTGCTGCGCCGGCCCTGGAGATCGAGCAGCACGCCGCCGAACTGTGCCGGCAGCGCATTCGCCGGCGAGTGGGCGTTGTCGGGGCTGTGGCAGGTGGCACACGACTGCCGGCCGGAGGCCGAGAGCGACACGTCGGAGAAGATCTTCTCGCCCAGTGCCGCCTGGGCCGACAGCGGTGCCTCGACCGGCACGCTGGCGTCCGACGCCGCGCTGCCGCCGCCACCGCACGCGGCCAGCAACGACGCGCCGACCAACCCCGCACACCATCCCAACGACCTGCAGTTCAGCACTCGAAACACCCCGGTTGTGCACGCCACACCAAGGGGTATTTACTTGGATTGGTAATGCGAACGATTTGCAATCATAATGCACGCCAGAGTGGCGAGTTTGTAAATGCAAGAGGGGCCAGCATGATTGTTTGCGTGTGTCGCAGGGTGTCAGACAGCCAGATCCGCCAGGCCGCGGCCGATGGTGCGCACAGCCTCGAGTGCCTGCAATTCGATCTCGGCGTGGCGACCCAGTGCGGCCGTTGTGCCGATTGCGCCTCGCGCGTGCTGTGCGATGCCCGCGCGGCTGCGCCGCACCAACAGCATGTGATCAACATCGCCCGACCGATACAGGCCCAAATGGCCTGACGAGCCCGGGGCGGCCCTGCTGCCTACAATCCGCGCTCCACGGACTCTGACCGGCGCCTCTCAAGCGCGCCGAAGGCCATGCTCGACATCACCCTGCTGCGCAAGGATCTGGCGCACGTCATCACCCGGCTCGAGATGCGCAAGTCGCCGCAGCCGTTTCTGGACGTCGATCGGTTCACTGCGCTCGAATCCGAGCGCAAGACACTGCAGACGCGCACCGAAGAGCTGCAGGCGCAGCGGAACAGCCTGTCAAAGCAGATCGGCCAGCTCAAGGCCAAGGGCGAAGACACCGCGACAGTGATGGCCTCGGTCGGCGGCATCGGCGACTCGCTGAAGGTCTCGGCCGAACGGCTCGACGTGATCCAGACCGAGCTGTCGGCGATGCTGATGAGCGTGCCCAACCTGCCGCAGGACGATGTGCCGCTCGGCGCCGACGAGACCGCCAATGTCGAGGTGCGGCGCTGGGGCACGCCGCGCGTATTCGACTTCCCCGCGCGCGATCACGTCGACCTCGGTGCGCCGCTCGGGCTGGACTTTGATACCGGCGCGAAGCTCTCGGGCGCGCGCTTCAGCTTTCTGCGCGGCCCGGTCGCGCGATTGCATCGCGCCCTCGCGCAGTTCATGCTCGATGTGCAGACCCTGCAGCACGGCTACACCGAGTGCTACACGCCGTACATCGTCAACCGCGAGATCCTCGAAGGCACCGGTCAGTTGCCCAAGTTCAAGGAAGACATGTTCTGGGTCAGCCGCGGCGGCGACGAGACAACGCCGGAGCAGTACCTGATTTCGACCTCGGAAATCTCGCTCACCAACACCGTGCGCGAATCGGTGCTTGCCGCGTCCGAACTGCCGATCAAGCTCACCGCCCACAGCCCGTGCTTTCGCAGCGAGGCCGGCAGCGCCGGGCGTGACACCCGCGGCATGATCCGCCAGCACCAGTTCGACAAGGTCGAGATGGTGCAGATCACGCAGCCCGAGCAGAGCAACGCAGCGCTCGAAGCGATGGTCGGCCACGCCGAGGCCGTGCTGCAGCAGCTCGGCCTGCCGTACCGTGTCGTGCTGCTGTGCGGCGGCGACATGGGCTTCGGCTCGGCCCGGACGTATGACCTCGAGGTCTGGGTGCCGGCGCAGAACACCTTCCGCGAGATCAGCAGCTGCTCGAACATGGAAGCGTTCCAGGCGCGTCGCATGCAGGCGCGCTACAAGACTGCGCAGGGCCGCAACGAGCTCGTGCACACGCTGAATGGCTCGGGCCTGGCCGTCGGGCGCGCGCTGGTCGCGGTGCTGGAGAACGGCCAGAACGCCGATGGCTCGATCACCGTGCCCGACGTGCTCAGGCCCTACATGGGCGGCGTCGCGCTGCTGAGGGCCTGATCAGTAGGCTAGAATCCAAGGCTCGGTTCGGACCCGCCGACACACCAGGAGAGGTGGCAGAGTGGTCGAATGTACCTGACTCGAAATCAGGCGTACCGCA
>JBDUAG010000225.1:0-6383 GCA_040004785.1 Burkholderiales bacterium
CGTTGAAGAGGGTGGACTTGCCCACGTTGGGCAGGCCCACGATGCCGCATTTCAGGCTCATGGGGGGCTTTCGGTCATTCGCAGGGAAACGCGAATTTTAGACGGCCGGCCTACACTCGCTGGGACATGTTCAGGGAGAGACCCATGCCCGAGCTTCAGACCCTGCCTCCGCACGAGAAAGACCTGGGCGGCGGCTTCATCGTGCGACGCTCATTGCCGGCGGCGCAGCGGCAGGCGGTCGGCCCATTCGTGTTCTTCGACCACTTCGGCCCGATCACCGTGCAGCCGGCCGACAACTTCGACGTGCGTCCGCACCCGCACATCGGCCTGGCGACCGTCACCTACCTGTTCGAGGGCGCGATGATGCACCGCGATTCGACCGGCGTGGTGCAACGCATCGAGCCCGGTGCCGTTAACCTGATGATCGCCGGCCGCGGTATCGTGCATTCGGAACGGGCGCCGGTCGATCTCAAGGGCACCGCGTACGCCAACCACGGCCTGCAGCTGTGGCTGGCCGTGCCGGTCGAGCGCGAGGAGGACGAACCGGCGTTCCAGCATGTCCCGAGCGCCATGATCCCGTCGCGCGAGATCGACGGCGCGCAGGTACGGGTGCTGATGGGCAGTGCTTTCGGCCTCACGTCGCCGGTGCGGGCGGTCTCGCCGACGCTGTACATCGACTTCCATGTGCCGGCGGCATCTGGCGGTGCGGGCGTGGCGATCGAGATTCCCGACGCGCCCGACGAGCGCGCCCTCTACAGCACCGACGAGGCCTTCGAGCTCGATGGCCAGCCCGTCCCGGCGCACACGATGGTCGTGCTCGCGGCCGGCTCCGCGCCGGCTCTGCGTGCGCCGCGCGGCGGCCGCATCGTGCTGATCGGCGGCGCGCCGCTCGGGCACCGCTTCATGGTGTGGAATTTCGTGTCGAGCCGCAAGGAACGCATTGTCGCGGCGCAGGACGACTGGGTTGCTCAGCGCTTCGAGCGCGTGCCTGGCGAAATCGAGTTCATCCCGTTGCCGTCGCGATAGGCGCTTGCTGCAGCGCGGCGCAGCGCGACAGCATCTGCAGCCGCAACTGGTACTGCGTCTGCAGGTGCTCGACGCGGCGCTCGAACCAGATCAGCGCGGCCTCCGGGCAACCGGCCATCCGCTCGACGCGCACGCGCTCTTCGAGCAGCCGCCCGTAGACGAGCTCGAAACGATGCGTGCGCGCCTGCGCCAGGCCATCGTCGAGGTGACCGCGGGCGCGGGCGAGCTCGCCGCAGGCGAGCCGGAAACAGGCGGCGGTGTGCAGCACCTCGACCGAGAGCTCGGCAAAGTTGGCTGCGGCTGCGCTGGCCTCGTGCAGTGCCAGTCCGGCGGCGGCCAGATCGCCGAGCAGGATCAGCGCGCGGGCGCGGCTGTTGTGAGCTCGCGCGCGGGCGTCGGTGTCCGCGGTGGCCGCCGCCAACGCCAGTGCGCGATCGGCGCAGGCGATGGCCTGTGCGGCGCTCGCTCGGCGACGTTCGGGTGTGCTCGTCGATGCGCGCGCGCGGTCCAGGCAGGTGGCGGCGAGATGATTCTGGCACTCGGCCTCGGCGTCGGCCGCGCCGATCTGCTGCGCCAGCGTCAACGCCTGCGTGAGCGCGTCGATCGCCTGGTCGTGCTCGCCGACCAGCCCGAGCAAACGACCCTGGTGGCTGTGCGCGCGCTGCGCGTTGACGGGCTGGCGCCCGTCTTCCGTGAGCGCGATCGCGCGATCGACCCACGCCAGGCCGCCCTTCGGGTCGCCGAGCGAGCCGATGCCGAAGCCGATGGCGGAATGCGCCCAGGCCAACTGCGGCGCGTACTCGGTGCGCTCGACCTCGCCGATGGCCGGCAGTGCCAGCCGCAGCCCGGCGTCGAACGCGCCGGCGTGGAGTTGTTCCACGCCCTCCAGCAGCGCAAGCGTGGCCCGCTGCAGCGCGGTCCGCAGCGCTTCCGGTCCATTCAGCGTCGAACGCGCGCGCGTCGCTGCGGCCGCGATCCGACCGTTCGCCGCGAGCGTGTGAATGCGATGGAGCGCGGTGTTGGCGGGCGTTTCGGGCATGGGTCGGCATTGGACTCCGTGCGTCGCGTGACCGCAGCAGCCTTCTGCGAGGTCGCGGCATTTGTTCGCAGCATGGCGCCAAGCTGCGGGCGGCGAACAACGCCGCCGTGATGTCGCGACGCTGCGCCTGCAGCGGCACAATGCCCGCATGACGACACCTGCCGGTCTGTTCAAAGCCGAAGACGGCGCGTTGCGCTGCGCCTGGTGCCAGGCCACACCGGCCTACCGGGAGTACCACGACCACGAATGGGGCTTCCCGGTCACCGACGACCGGCGCCTGTTCGAGAAGCTCTGCCTCGAGGGCTTTCAGGCCGGCCTGAGCTGGCTCACGATCCTGAACAAGCGCGAGGCGTTCCGCGCCGCGTTCGCCAACTTCGAGGCCGAGCGCATCGCGCGCTTCGGCGGGCGCGACGTGACGCGATTGCTCGCCGACGCCGGCATCGTGCGGCATCGCGGCAAGATCGAATCGACCATCAACAACGCCAAACGCGTGATCGATCTGCGCGCCGAGTTCGGCTCGCTGAGCGCGTATGCGTGGGGCTTCGAGCCCGCGCCCACGTCGCGGCCGAAGCGCGTCACGCTCGCGGCGTTGAAGGCGAACACGATCTCGCCGGAATCGGTGGCGATGTCGAAGGATCTGAAGCGGCGCGGCTGGAGCTTCGTCGGCCCGACCACGGTCTATGCGTTCATGCAGGCGATGGGTCTGGTCAACGACCACATCGAGGGCTGCCATGTGCGGGCCGGTGCGTTGAAGAAGGCGCCGTGATGACGCGACGCGGCCGAACCTGGTGGATCGTCTCGGCGGCGATCCTGGTGGCGCTGGCGGCGATCGCGTGGTTCGTGCTGTCGCTGCCGCCGTTCGGCGGCAAGCTCAGTGGCGCGCGGCTGGCGCGCGCGCAGGCGAATCCGCACTACGCAGGCGGCAAGTTCGTCAACGTGCAGCGCGAGGCGTCGTCCGATCTGGCGACGCTGGGCACCTACCTGGTGGGGCAGTTCGGTGGCGACGAAGTTCGCGTACCGCCCGCGCCGATCCCGGTCGTGGCGGTCGATCCGGCGGCACTCGCTGTGCCGCCGGCTGCGGGCCTGCGTGCGTTCTGGATCGGCCACGCCAGCAGCCATGTCGAGATCGACGGCCTGCGCGTGCTCGTCGACCCGGTGTTCTCCGACTACGCCTCGCCGTTCGAGGTCGGCCCGAAGCGCTTTCATCCGCCACCGATCGCGCTCGCCAGCCTCCCGAAAATCGACGCGGTCGTGATCTCGCACGATCACTACGACCACCTCGACATGGCGACCATCCGCCACCTCGCGGCGCGGGGCTCGCAGTTCTTCGTGCCGCTGGGCGTGGGCGCGCACCTCGAAGCCTGGCAGGTGCCGGCGGCGCAGATCCGCGAACTCGAGTGGTGGCAGGAGCAGACACTGGGCGGCGTCCGCTTCGTGTGCACGCCGACGCGCCACTACTCGGGGCGCGGCGTCAGCGACCACCAGGCCACGCTGTGGTCGTCGTGGTCGGTGATCGGGCCGGCGCACCGCTTCTTCTACAGCGGCGACACCGGCTACGGCACGCACTTCCGCGAGATCGGCGAACGCCTCGGGCCGTTCGACATGAGCTTCATCAAGATCGGCGCCTACGGCCCCGGCGCCGCCTGGACCGACATCCACATGACGCCCGAAGCCGCGGTGCAGGCACACCGCGAGGTGCGCGGCCAGCGCATGTTCCCGGTGCACTGGTCGACCTTCAACCTCGCGTTCCACGCCTGGGACGAGCCGATCCGGCGTGCGGTCGAGGCGGCGAGGCAGCAGCAGGTGGAACTGGTCACGCCGCGCATCGGTGAGGTCGTCACCGCGGGGCAGGCGTTCGCGTCTCAGCCGTGGTGGGAGGCGGTGCGCTAGTCGAACGCGTAGGTTGCCTCGCCGCTCAGGCCGGTCCGCAACACGCGCTCGATGCCCTCGACGATCACCGCGTTCATGCCGAAGGTCAGCGCGCCGTTCAGGCGTGCATCGGCGCGGTAGCTGGCGAGCACGTCGCCGACCGCGTGGCCGCGCTCGCCGGTGGCCGGATCCACGTCGGGGATCGGGCAGCGCGCGCAGGGCTTGACGAGCTTCAGACGCACCGGGCCGTCGGGGGTGGCGAAGGTGATGTCGTCGAGCGCATCCTCGCCATGCGCATCGAGGCCATCGAGCACGAGGTTGGGCCGAAAGCGCGCCATCGTCACCGCCGGCTGGCCTTGCGCGCCGAGCCGGCGATTGAACTCGGCCAGGCCGGCGCTCGACGCGACGAGGATCGGGAAGCCATCGGCGAACGCGTTCTCGGCGTCGAGCCCGCCGGTCCAGCGGTGATCCGAGAGGCGCTTCTGCTCCGGGTCGAAGCGCACCAGCCGCAACGGCTGGCACAGAAAATCGGTGAACCACTGGGCGCACAGATCGCCCATGTCGTAAGCCGCGACTTCGTCGTTCCAGACCGTCACGCGCGTCGGCGTCTCGACCCGGTCAAGCGCGACATGCAGCGCCAGCATGCCCGGCGCGCGCAGCACCATCTCGGTCGATTTGAGAGTCGGCTGGATCAGCACCATGCGCGGCAGCTCGCGCTGCGTGACGAAGCGGCCGGCTGCGTCCACGACCATCCAGGCGCGGTCGAATTCGAGACCGGTTTCGATCACCATGGACTCGGTCAGCGCGACGCCGCCGCAGGACTTGATCGGATAGACGCAGAGCGACGCGACACTCACGCTCACGTCGCCCGCGGACTGGTTCTCGGCCTCGCTCACAAACGATCTCCCCACATTGAAAGGAGAGCGATTGTGCTCTTTACAATCACGCCCCATGGATGACTTCGACGTGCATGTGCTGGGTGCCGGCATCGTGGGGCGCAGCCTTGCGCTGGCGCTCGCGCGTGCCGGGCTGCGCGTGGCGCTGCAAGCCGAAGCCGCACGCGCGCCGGGGGCGGACGACGTGCGCGCCTACGCGCTGAACGCTGCCTCGGTCGAACTGCTGCGTGGCCTGAAGGTCTGGGACGCGCTGCCGCCCGACGCCGCCACGCCGGTGCTCGACATGCATGTGCAAGGCGACGCGCGCGCGTCGGCGATCGATTTCTCGGCTTGGCAGCAGCGCGTCACGGCACTCGCCTGGATCACCGATGCGGCCGTGCTCGAGCGCGAGCTCGCCGGCGCTGTGCGCTTCGCGCCGCACATCACGGTGGTGGGTGCCGATGCGCCCGTACGTGCCGCCCTGACCGCGCTGTGCGAAGGCAAGGCCTCGGCGTCGCGCGCGGCGCTCGGCGTCGCGTTCGAGCGCGTCGACTATGGCCACCAGGCGATCGCCGCGCGGTTGACGAGCACGCGCGCGCACCAGGGCATCGCGCGGCAGTGGTTCCGCGCCCCCGATGTGCTGGCGCTCTTGCCGTTCGACACGCCGCAGCGTGGTCATTCCTACGCGCTGGTCTGGTCGCTGCCGGATGATCGCGCCGCGGCGCTGCGCGCCGTGCCGCCGGCAGAGTTCGAGCAGGCGCTGATGGCCGCAACCTCTGGTGAGGCCGGTGCCCTGACCCTGGCCAGCGAGCGCGCCGTGTGGCCGCTGATGCAGGCGAGGGCCAGCGCCTGGTGCGGCCCGGGCTGGGTGCTGCTCGGCGACGCCGCGCACGTGGTGCACCCGCTCGCCGGGCAGGGCCTCAATCTCGGGCTGGCCGACGTGGCGGCGCTGGTCGACATCATCCGCCGACGCGAGCCGTGGCGCGCGCTCGGCGACGAAAAGCTGCTGCGCCGCTATGCGCGCGAGCGCGCCGCCCCGACCTGGGCGATGGGGCAGGTGACCGACGGCCTGCTCCAGCTGTTTTCGCACGAAGCGCCCGCGCTGCGGGAACTTCGCAACCGCGGGCTGAGTCTGGTCAACCGACTCTCTCCGCTGAAGCGCTGGCTCACCGCGCGCGCGCTCGACTCCTGACACACAAGGCTTGCCCCATGATGAACCCCTTCCTGCGCACGGCGCTCACCGTGGCCCTCACCGCCGCCCTGGCGCCCGCCTGCCTGGCCCAGGAGGCGGTGATCCGGGAGACGCTCGTGAAGCGTGTGCCGGGCCTCCCGCAGATCGACGAGGTCAGCAAGACGCCGATCCCGGGCTTGTACGAGGTGCGCATGGGCACCGAGATCATCTACACCGACGAGCGCGGCGAGCACATCATCGAGGGCTCGATCACCGAGACGAAGACGCGCACCAACCTGACCGAGGCGCGCATCGACAAGCTGACCGCGATCGATTTCGCGGCGCTGCCGCTGAAGGACGCGATCGTCTGGAAGCAGGGCACCGGCGCGCGCAAGCTGGTCGT
>JBDUAG010000226.1:0-6371 GCA_040004785.1 Burkholderiales bacterium
TCCCGGCGAGCTACGGCCTGTACGGCAAGCCGACGACGATCAACAACACCGAGACGTTCGCGGCGGTGCCCTGGATCATCCGCAATGGCGGCGCCCCCTACCTCGCGATCGGCAAGCCGAACAACGGCGGCACGAAGATCTTCTCGGTGGTCGGCGATGTTCAGAACCCCGGCAATTTCGAGATCCCGCTCGGCACACCGTTCAGCAAACTGCTCGAACTCGCCGGCGGCGTTCGCCCCGGTCGCACGCTGAAGGCGGTGATCCCTGGCGGTTCGTCGGCACCGGTGCTGCCCGCGGCGATCATGAACGAACTGACGATGGACTACGACGCGATCGCCAAGGCCGGCTCGATGCTGGGCTCCGGCGCCGTGATCGTGATGGACGATTCCCGCTGCATGGTGAAGAGCCTGCTGCGCCTGTCGTACTTCTACATGCACGAGAGCTGCGGCCAGTGCACGCCGTGCCGCGAAGGCACCGGCTGGCTGTTCCGCATGGTCGACCGCATCGCGAAGGGCGAGGGCCGGATGGAAGACATCGATCTGTTGAACTCGGTCGCCGACAACATCCAGGGGCGAACGATCTGTGCGCTCGGCGACGCCGCCGCGATGCCGGTGCGCGCGATGATCAAGCACTTCCGCGACGAGTTTGTCCACCTGATCGAACACAAGACCGCCAAGGTCGCGGCATTGGCCTGAACATGATCGAAATCGAACTCGACGGTAAGAAGGTGGAGGTGCTCGAGGGCAGCATGATCATGCATGCCGCCGACAACGCCGGCACCTACATCCCGCACTTCTGCTATCACAAGAAGCTCAGCATCGCGGCCAACTGCCGCATGTGCCTGGTCGATGTCGAGAAGGCGCCGAAGCCGATGCCGGCCTGCGCCACGCCCGTCACGCAGGGCATGATCGTGCGCACGAAGAGCGCGAAGGCACTCCAGGCCCAGAAGGGCGTGATGGAGTTCCTGCTGATCAACCACCCGCTCGACTGCCCGATTTGCGATCAGGGCGGCGAGTGCCAGCTGCAGGATCTGGCGGTGGGCTACGGCGCCTCGAGCACGCGCTACAACGAGGAAAAGCGCGTCGTCTTCCACAAGAACGTCGGCCCGCTGATCTCGATGGAGGAGATGAGCCGCTGCATCCACTGCACCCGCTGCGTGCGCTTCGGCCAAGAGGTCGCCGGGGTGATGGAGCTGGGCATGATCCACCGCGGCGAGCACTCCGAGATCACGACCATCGTCGGCGACACGATCGACTCCGAGCTCTCGGGCAACATGATCGATGTGTGCCCGGTCGGCGCGCTCACCAGCAAGCCGTTCCGCTACAGCGCACGAACCTGGGAGTTGTCACGCCGCAAGAGCGTGAGCCCGCACGACTCGACCGGCACGAATCTGATCGTTCAGGTCAAGAACAACCAGGTGATGCGCGTCGTGCCGCTCGAGAACGAAGACGTGAACGAATGCTGGATCGCCGACCGCGACCGCTTCTCGTATGAATCGCTGAACAGCGCTGAACGGCTGACCGCGCCGATGATCAAGCAGGGCGGTGCCTGGAAGACCGTCGATTGGGCCACTGCGCTCGAATACGTGAGCCGAGGCCTGACCCAGATCGCTGTCGATCACGGTGCGGCGAGCATCGGCGCGCTCGGCGCGGCGCACAGCACGGTCGAAGAACTGCATTTGCTCGCGAAGCTGGTGCGCGCGCTGGGCAGCGAGAACATCGATTTCCGCACGCGCCACGCTGACTTCTCGAGCACCGATGGCGTCCGTTGGCTTGGCACCAGCATCGCTGCGCTGTCGAACCTGCAGCGGGTGCTCGTCGTCGGCTCGTTCCTGCGCAAGGACCACCCCCTGCTGGCGCAGCGCATCCGCCAGGCCGCGCGCAAGGGTGCGAAGGTGCACAGCCTCAATGCCGCGCACGACGACTGGTTGATGACGATGGCCGGGACGCAGAGCGTGGCGCCGAGTGGCTGGGTGCAGGCGCTGGCCGATATCGCCGCGGCCGTCGGAGAAGGCGCGCCAGTGGCCGGCCATGCGACCGACGCGGCCAAGGCCATCGCCGCCTCGCTTGCCAGCGGCGAGCGCAAGGCCATCCTGCTCGGCAACGCCGCGGCCCAGCATCCGCAGGCCGGCAGCCTGCTGGCGATTGCCAACTGGATCGCCGCACAGACCGGTGCGACGGTCGGCTACCTGACCGAAGCGGCGAACAGCGTCGGCGCGCAACTCGTCGGCGCGCTGCCGAAAAGCGGCGGGCTCAACGCCGGCCAGATGCTTGGCGCTGACGGCGGTTCACCGCTGAAGGCCTGCCTGTTGCTCAACACCGAACCGGCGCTCGATGCGGCAAACGCGCATGCCGCGAGTGCGGCGCTGAACGCGGCCGAGATGGTCGTCGTGATGACGCCGTTCAAGAGCGCCGCCATCGATGTGGCCGATGTGATGCTGCCGATCACCCCGTTCACCGAGACCTCCGGCACCTTCGTCAACGCCGAAGGCCGTGTGCAAAGCTTCCACGGCGTCGTCAAGCCGTTGGGTGACACGCGACCGGGCTGGAAGGTGTTGCGCGTGCTAGGCAACACCCTCGGCCTGAAGGGCTTCGATTTCGAGACCTCGGAAGACGTGCGTGCCGAAGCGCTCGGTGACGTGGCGACGATCGCCGCGCGCTTGAGCAACGCGGGCGCGCCCGTAGCAGCCGCTTACGCCGCGATCGGCGGACTAGAACGCATTGCGGACGTGCCGATCTACGCCACCGATTCGCTCGTGCGCCGTGCCACGTCGCTGCAACTCACCGCCGATGCGCGCGGGTCGTTCGCGAGCCTGCCGCAGGCGTTGTGGTCGCAGCTCGGCCTGAAATCGGGTGACAAGGTGCGTGTGTCGCAAGGCGCTGCGCAAGCGGTGTTGACGGCGCGCCTTGACGCGACGCTGGCCGACACCGCCGTGCGCGTGCCCGCCGGCCTGGCCGACACCGCTACCCTTGGCGCGATGTTCGGCGCCATCACTGTCGAGAGGGCCTGACCATGCTCGACACCATCACCTCCTTCGGCAGCGCCGTCCTCGGCCCGGTCTGGCCGGTTGTGTGGGCGGTCGTCAAGATCGTCGCGCTGGTCATCCCGCTGATGTTGTGCGTCGCGTACCTGACGTTGTGGGAGCGCAAGGCCATCGGCTGGAGCCAGATCCGCCCGGGCCCGAACCGCGTCGGCCCGCTCGGCCTGCTGCAGCCGATCGCCGATGCCGTGAAGCTGATCTTCAAGGAGATCATCGTCCCGACCGCGGCGAACAAGAGCCTGTTCTTCCTCGGCCCGGTGATGACGATCATGCCGGCGCTCGCGGCGTGGGCCGTCGTGCCGTTCGGCCCCGAGGTGGCGTTGGGCAACATCAACGCCGGCCTGCTGTTCCTGATGGCGATCACCTCGATGGAGGTCTACGGCGTGATCATTGCCGGCTGGGCCTCGAACTCGAAGTACGCGTTCCTCGGTGCGCTGCGTGCGTCGGCGCAGATGGTCAGCTACGAGATCGCAATGGGCTTCGCAATGGTCGTCGTGCTGATGGTCACCGGCAGCCTGAACATGAGCGAGATCGTGATGAGCCAGGGCCGCGGCATGGCAGCAACGCACGGCGTGACGTTCCTGTCGTGGAATTGGCTGCCGCTGCTGCCGATCTTCGTCGTCTACTTCATCTCGGGCCTGGCCGAAACGAATCGACACCCGTTCGACGTGGTCGAGGGCGAGTCGGAGATCGTCGCCGGCCACATGGTCGAGTACTCGGGCATGTCGTTCGCGATGTTCTTCCTCGCCGAATACGCCAACATGATCCTGATCAGCACGCTGACGGTGATCATGTTCCTCGGCGGCTGGCTGGCGCCGATCGACATCGCCCCGCTGAACTGGATCCCGGGCTGGATCTGGATGGCCGCGAAGACCTTCTGCGTCGTCACCGTCTTTCTGTGGGTGCGCGCGAGCTTCCCGCGATTTCGCTATGACCAGATCATGCGTCTGGGCTGGAAGATCTTCATCCCGGTCACCTTGGTGTGGCTGGTGGTGGTGGGGCTGTGGATCCAGTCGCCGTGGAACATCTGGAACTGAATCGGAAAGAGAAGGGCGCGAACATGGCCACCACCGCATCTGCATCGACACCCACGCCGGTCAAGGACTTCTTCTCGAGCTTTCTGCTCGGTGAACTGTTCAAGGGCATGGCACTGACCGGCCGGCATTTCTGGTCGCGCAAGATCACCGTGCAGTTTCCCGAAGAGAAGACGCCGCTGAGCCCGCGCTTTCGCGGCCTGCACGCGCTGCGCCGCTACGAGAACGGCGAAGAGCGTTGCATCGCCTGCAAGCTGTGCGAGGCGGTGTGCCCGGCGTTGGCGATCACGATCGAATCCGAAGTGCGCGACGACGGCTCGCGCCGCACCACGCGCTACGACATCGACCTGACCAAGTGCATCTTCTGCGGCTTCTGCGAAGAAAGCTGCCCGGTCGATTCGATCGTCGAGACGCACATCTTCGAATACCACGGCGAAAAGCGCGGCGACCTGTACTTCACGAAGGACATGCTGCTCGCGGTCGGCGACCGTTACGAGGGCGAGATCGCCAAGGCCAAGGAGGCGGACGCAAAGTACCGCTGAGCTGCTGCGCAAAAGAAAAACATGGATATCAACACCGCGCTCTTCTACGTCTTCTCGGCCGTGCTGCTGTTCGCCGCATTCCGCGTCATCACCGCGCGCAGCCCGGTCTACGCGGCGCTGTTTCTCGTGCTCGCCTTCTTCAACGCGGCCTGCGTGTGGATGCTGCTGCAAGCCGAATTCCTCGCCATCGCGCTGGTGCTCGTCTACGTCGGCGCGGTGATGGTGCTGTTCCTGTTCGTCGTGATGATGCTTGACGTCGGCTCCGAGGCGCTGCGCGAGGGCTTCTGGAAGCACTTCCCGATTGCTGCTCTCGTCGGCGTTGTCATCGCGCTGGAGATGGCCGCGGTGCTGATCCCCGGCACCAGCGTGCGCGAGGCGCCGGTCGCCGGCGCGCTCGCGATGAAGATGGGCAACACCAAGCTGCTCGGCATCGAGGTCTACACCAAGTACCTGTACCCGCTGCAGATCGCGGCCGTGTTGCTGCTGGTGGCGATCATCGCGGCGATAGCGCTGACCTTGCGGCGCCGAAAGGACTCCAAATACCAGAATCCGTCCGAGCAGGTGCGCGTGCGCGCCGCCGACCGCATGCGCGTCGTGAAGATGCGCCCGGTGGTGGAGCCGCCGGATCCGGTGCCCGCGCCGGCGGCCGTCGCCGCACCGGCCGCGCTCGCAGGAGACAAGAAATGAGCCCCGTCAATCTCAGCCACTACCTGTCGCTCGGCGCGATCCTGTTCTCGCTGTCGGTGATCGGGATCTTCCTGAACCGCAAGAACCTGATCGTTCTGCTGATGGCGATCGAGTTGATGCTGCTCGCGGTCAACCTGAACTTCGTCGCGTTCTCGCACTACCTCGGCGACATGGCGGGCCAGGTGTTCGTGTTCTTCATCCTCACCGTCGCGGCGGCCGAGTCGGCGATCGGCCTGGCGATCCTGGTCGTGCTGTTCCGCAACCGCGCGACGATCAATGTCGACGAGCTCGACTCACTCAAGGGCTGATCGAATATGTCGGCAACCCTGTCCCAAAACATGCTGCTGGCGGTGCCGCTCGCACCGCTGGTCGGCGCGATCGCCGCGGGCCTGTTCGGCAAGCAGATCGGCCGCAAGGGCGCGCACTGGATCACCTGCATCGGTGTGGCGATCTCGCTCGTGATCTCGGTCCAGACGCTGCTCGCGGTGCTCGACGGCGCGCGCTTCAACGCGACCATCTACGAGTGGATGACGATCGGTGACTCCGCTTCGCTTCGGGGCGGCCTGAAGATGGAGATCGGCTTCCTCGTCGACGGCCTGACCGCGATGATGATGTGCGTCGTCACCTTCGTCTCGCTGATGGTGCACGTCTACACGATCGGCTACATGGCCGACGACCCGGGCTACCAGCGCTTCTTCAGCTACATCTCGCTGTTCACGTTCTCGATGCTGATGCTCGTGATGAGCAACAACTTCCTGCAGCTGTTCTTCGGCTGGGAGGCGGTGGGACTGGTGTCGTACCTGCTGATCGGTTTCTGGTACACGAAGCCGACCGCGATCTTCGCGAACATGAAGGCGTTCCTCGTCAACCGCGTCGGTGACTTCGGCTTCATCCTCGGCATCGGCCTGATCGTGGCCCATGCCAACACGCTGAGCTACGGCGAGGCATTCGCGAAAGGCCCCGAGCTCGCGAAGCTGATCTTCCCGGGCACGGAGTGGATGCTGATCACGGTGACCTGCATCTGCCTGTTCATCGGCGCGATGGGCAAGAGCGCGCAGTTTCCGCTGC
>JBDUAG010000007.1:0-21308 GCA_040004785.1 Burkholderiales bacterium
CCGAACTCGCGCTGATGAAGCCGACCGCGACGCTGACCAACATCGCGCGCGGCGGGATCGTCGACGACGCGGCACTCGCAGTTGCGCTGCGCGAGCACCGCATCGCCGCGGCCGGCCTCGACGTGTTCGAGGGTGAGCCGAGCGTGCATCCCGACCTGCTGACGGTGCCGAACGTCGTGCTGACGCCGCACATCGCGAGCGCGAGCCTGCCGACGCGCCGCGCGATGGCGAACCTGGCGGTGGACAACCTGATCGCCGCGCTCGGCGCCGGTCCGAACAAGGGCCGACCGCCGACGCCGCTGAACCCCGAAGTGCTCGGTTGATCCGCGGCGGCTGTAGGAAAGCGCCCACGGCGCGAGGCGGGGACGCGACTACAGACGGTTCGCATGCACGGTGCGAGCATCGCTGCATGACGGAAAGCAGTTCAGGATTTGCTCGCTGGCGCCTCATCAGTGCCGGTGTGCTCGCGCTCGTCGTGGTGGGCTTCGGCCTCTGCGAGGCGACGGGCTGGCCGTTTCTGGCCGCGCCAATGCAGCGCTGGATCGGTCAGACCATTGCACGGCCAGTCGCGTTCAGCGAAGACCCCGCCGCGCCGCCCAAGGTGACGATCCACCTGCTCGGCGGCGTTCAGGTCACCGCCGCCTACATCATGATCGGCGCACCGGCCTGGAGCAATGCGCCCCACATGCTGCTGGCGCGCGACGCCCGCATGACGCTGGGCTACCTCGACCTGTGGCGCGCGAGACGCGGCGAGCCCCTGCGCATCCGAGCGCTGCGTGCCGCGCAGCTCGACGGGATCGTTCAGCGCCTCGCGGATGGTCGCGCATCTTGGCAGTTCGGCAAGAAGTCGGAGGCACCCGACACCGCCGAGCAGCCGACCCGTCTGCCTGAGTTCGGTTTGCTGCAGGTCGATGCGGGCAGCATGGTCTATCGCGACGCGCTGATGGCGGTCGATCTGGATGCAAGGTTTTCGCTTGACGATGGCACTGTCGCGCCGGCCAGCGCAGCCTCGGGCTTCAAGTTGCTGGCCAGCGGTGCCTATCGCAAGCTGCCGATGAAGGTCGAACTGAGGACCACCGGGGTGCTGCCGGTGATCGCGGACGATGCGGCCGCGGTGGCACTGCCAGTCAAGCTCGATGCGCGCGTCGGCGGTGCCCGCCTGATCTTCAACGGCACGGCCACCGACGCGCTGAACTTCACGGCGTTGAAGGGCCGCTTCAGCGTGCAAGGCCCTTCGCTGGCCGACGTTGGCGACCCGCTGCGCGTGACCTTGCCGACGACCGGGCCGTTCCGCGCTGAAGGCCTCGTCGCGAAAGAGGGCGCGGTCTGGAACGTCGTCACCGAACAGGTCAGTATCGGCGCGAGCCGGCTCGCCGGTGCCTTCACTTACGACCCGCGCCCGCGCCTGCCGATGCTGTCGGGTCGTCTCACCGGCTCGAGGCTGCAACTCGCCGACCTGGGCCCTGCGGTCGGCGCGCCGGTGCGCCAGAGCGTCGCGAAGGCCGCACCACGCGGCCGCGTGCTGCCTGATCGCCCGTTCGATCTGCCCGCGCTGCGCGCGATGGATGCGAACGTGCTGATAGCCATCGCCGACGTCGATCTCGGCAGCAGTCTTCTCGAACCGCTGAAGCCCCTGCGCACGCACCTCGTGCTGGCCGACGGCGTGCTGACCTTGCGCGATCTCGATGCGCGCACCGGCCAGGGCCAGCTCGGCGGCACGGTGCAGCTCGATGGGCGCGACGCCCAGGCGCTGTGGACGGCCGATCTGCGCTGGGCTGGCGTGCGGCTCGAAAGCTGGATCCACCAGTCGCGTGCCGACAGCGCGCCGCCCTACGCGACCGGCAGTCTGAACGGGCAAGCGCGCGTGGCGGGCCAGGGCAAATCGACCGCCGCGATCCTCGGCAGCCTGCGCGGCGGCGTGCGCATGCAGCTGATCGACGGCACGATCTCGCACCTTGCCGTCGAGGCCGCGGGGCTCGACATCGCTCAGGGTCTGGGCGTGCTGATCAAGGGCGACGACGCCTTGCCGATTCAGTGCTCCGTCGTCGATCTCGTCGCGGAGCAGGGCCTGCTGAGTCCACGCGTGCTGGTGCTGGACACGCCGGACTCCACCTTGTGGGTTGACGGCTCGATGTCGCTCGCGACCGAGGCGATGGACCTGCGCGTCGTCGCGACACCGAAGGACTTCAGCCCGCTCGCGCTGCGCTCGCCGCTGCACATCCGCGGGACCTTTGCCGACCCGAGCATCTCGCTCGACAAGGGGCAGCTCGGCGCGCGGCTGGGTGCGTCGGCGCTGCTCGGACTGATCAACCCGCTCGCGGCGCTGCTGCCGCTGATCGACGTCGGCAGCAGCGCCGACGCGAAGCGCGGCGGCGAGCAATGTCGCGCGCTGTCGGACCGTATCGCGGCGAGACCGGTGCTGCCGGCGCCGCTGCCGGCCAGGCGCGGCGTTGCCCGCGGCTTGTAGCGGCCAGTCGGTAGGACACCGGCTACAGCGTGCCGCGGCTGCGTCCGCTGGGCGATGCACCGCGCGGTTCCGATACTTCGTTCACCGATCCCACAGGAGAAACTCATGATGACGATCCAATACGGCAGGACCGCGCTGGCCATCGCCGCGCTGCTCGCAGCCTCCGGCGCATTCGGCGCGACCATGAGCAAGGCCGACTACACCGCGGCCAAGGACCGCATCGAGGCCGAATACAAAGCCGATCGCACGGCGTGCGACACCTTGAGCGGCAACGCCAAGGACATCTGCAAGGAGAAGGCCGAGGGAAAGCAGAAGGTCGCCCGAGCCGAGCTTGAGTACAGCGACTCCGGCAAGCCGGCCGATGGCACCAAGGTCGCCATCACGAAGGCCGATGCGGCCTACGCTGTCGCGAAACAAATGTGCGACGACAAGAGCGGCAATCCGAAGGACGTGTGCGTGAGCGAGGCCAAGGCCGCGCGCACCAAGGCATTGACCGATGCGCGATTGAGTGAGAAGGTCGGCGAAGCGCGCAAGGATGCGGCGCAGGACAAGAACGACGCCGACTACAAGGTCGCGACCGAGAAGTGTGAGAGTCTGGCCGGTGACGCCAAGGCCTCCTGCGTCAGCGCAGCCAAAGCGCGCTTCAACAAGAGCTGAGCTTCATCGTTTCAAGGAAAGGCCGGCGAGAGCCGGCCTTCTCATGCGTGGACGAGCAGAATGCTCAGGGCATGGGATCGTCGCCCTTCGAGTGCTTCAGGCCTTCACGTTCGGCGCGAGCCAGTTCGTCGGCTTCCTTGTCGCTGATCGGGCGGGCCTTGTTCGCGGCATCCTCGACCTGGCCGGATTGCACGAACTCGCGCGCGGCCTTGTCGTAGCGGCGGCTGGCGTCGTAGTTGCCTTCGCCCTGCAGATCGGTGTCTTTCCTCGGCTGGTTCATGTCGATCCTCTCGCAGTGGTTGAAACCTCCACGATAGAGAGATGCGCAACGGCGCGCGACCGGCCGGAATCGCTGTACGGCGTAGGAATTGCCCGACGCTGTCTCACTCCACGTCCGCGCCTCGCAGAATCACCAAGAAGGCATTCAGTGCCGCGGCCCCGCGCAGAGAGGCGTCGACGATGAACGACTCCAACTGCTGGGCCTCGCAGTAGCCACTTCGCCAGATCCGCATCAGGCGCGGCGCAGCGGCGGGCCGCCTCAGCACCGGCGTGATTGCGCGATGGCGCGGATCGGTCTCGATTCGGTGCATCAGCGCGGCAACGTGGTCCTCGCTGCCTTCGAGCAACTGACCGAAGTATTCGCCGTCGAACAGCAGCGCCCCGGTGACGCCGTGCGCCGGGTTGGCGCGGCGCGACATCGCGATGATGTCGCCGACGGCACCGAAGTTCGATCCCGGCACCAGCTGACTGACGTACAGGATCTGGCACAGCGTGTCGGTGGAAGTCATGGCAGATCGTTCGGCTCGTTGAGGCGCAGCGCAATTTAGCGGTCACACTCGCGATTCGATGTGTCGAAAGACACAATGAGGCAAGGCTACAGTCCGGCAGGGGATGCCAGCCGCCGCTGGGCGTCGAAACGGAGCATCGCGATGAAGTTCGTGGCCTGCCAGACCTGCCCGTTGCGCGCGCTGCCGCTGTTCACGCCTCACTCCGACGATGAGGTCGCGCTGATCGAGTCGATCAAGAGGGAGCAGATCGTCTTGCGCGCCGAGGCCGCGGTGATCCAGGAAGGCCAGACCGATGCGCCGCTGTACACGCTGTTCAGCGGTTGGGCGTTCCGCTACAAGACGCTCAGCGACGGACGGCGCCAGATCCTGAACTTCCTGCTGCCCGGCGATTTCGTCGGCGTGCAGCAGAAGATGGGCGACGCGAGTGCGCACGGCGTGGAGGCACTCACCGACGTGGCGTTGTGCGTGTTCCGGCGCGATGCGCTGTGGGAGTTGCACCGCGGCGCGCCGACCCTGTGTTTCAGCGTCACGTGGCTCACGGCGCATGAGGAGTCGGTCGTCGATGACACCTTGCTGTCGGTCGGCCGGCGCAGCGCCGAGGAGCGCATCGCGATGCTGCTGATCCTGCTGTTCAAGCGCGCCGCGGCGCTGCGGCCCGATCTGGATGCGAGCCGTGAAGGCGTGCCGTTCCCGCTGACGCAGCAGCACATCGCCGACGGGCTCGGCCTGTCGCTCGTGCACACGAACAAGACGCTGCGGCGGCTCGAGTTGCGCGGTCTGCACCGCATCGAGGAGGGGCGTTTGTACCTGCGCGATGTGAAGGCGCTGGCCCGGCTCGCCGACCTCTACGGCGATGGCAAACCCGCGCCGCGACCGCTGATCTGACGCGCGCGACACACCGATATCGGCTTCGTCCTACGACCGTTTCAGCGCTGTCCGATCGTCGGCACGCGCGCGGCTCCGTATCCTCCACTCACAGCCCCGCGAATGCGGGTTCGGCCCCCGAACTGGGGAAGACGAGCGGCGACGGTGTGAACTACGCTCGTGTCATCGAGTCCCAGCAGGGCGTGAACATCAGGCTGTCGGAGAGAAGTCATGGTTGCCATCGCATCCTACCGTTGCATCGTCATGGCCTTGGTCGCCGGCTTGACCGGCGCGAGTGCCGGCGTGGCGCGTGCGGATGACGAGATCTCCGAAACGACGCGGCTCACCCGGATCGACGTGCCGAACGTCGCGGCGCGCAGCCTGCCGGGCTACCGCACCGACCTCGCCGAATTGAGCTATCAGCGCTGGGCGAGCAACGGCCGCGCGGATGTCGGCGTGGGTGTCGGCAGTGTGATGCTCGTCGACCGGCCCACCGGCATGTTGCCTGGCCGATCCGCTGACGGTGTTGCACTGTCCGGCTCGGGCACGATGCTGATGCTGGGCCTGCGCTACCGCACCACGGAGCATTCTTCCGTGTACGCCGACGCCGCCCATGTTCGCGGGCTCGGCCTCGACGGCGAGGATCGAGTCGTCAGCAAGGTCGGCGTCGAGTTCAAGGCCGCGCAGTCGGACTGGAAGATCGCCTACGGCGGGCTCGGCTTCCGCCTCGCCGGCGACGCGCGCATGACGGTGAAACTGCGCCGCAGCGGCGTGGCCGTCTACATGCGCAGGGCGTTCTGAGGCTGCTTCACGCGCGCCTCCGGGTGCCCGAGCTCGACCGCGAGGGAGGCGCCGAGCAGGAAGATCTGGCTCGACCAGTACACCCACACAAGCAAGGCTGCGAACGAGCCCGCTGCACCGAGTGCCGAGCGGGTCGCGGTGGTCGCGATGTACAGGCTGATGCCGTAGCGGCCGACCATGAACAGCGCGGCCGCGACCGCGCCGCCGGCGAAAGCATGACGCATCGGCAACCGCGTGTTCGGCAACCAGCGGATCAGCAAGCCGAAGAGCAGCGCCATCACCCCCCACGACCAAGCCGTCTCGACGGCGGCCAGCAGCGGCGAGAGCAGCGGCCAGCTGGTGGCGATCCAGCGCAGTCCGATGAGCGACAGTGCCTGCGCCAGCATCGCGACCGACAACAGAAAGCCAGAGCCAAGGACGACGCCGATCGCCATCAGCCGAACCCGCACCAGGTGCCACCAGCTGAACGCGCCATCCGATTCGCCCAGCATCCCCTGCAAGGCCGAACGCAACTCGACGAACACGCCGGTCGCGCCGAGCATCGTCGTCCCGAGCGCGATCCAGGAGCCGAACGCTGCGGCCTGTGTGCCGAGGGCGGCCGGTCGCTGCGCCAGCAGGTCGGCGAGCGTCTTCGATTCGCGCGCGCCGATCAGCCGCGTCATCGCGTCGATCAGTGCGGCCTGCGCGGTGTCGTTGCCGAGTAGCCAGACCATCACGCCGGTGACGACGACGAGCAAGGGTGCGAGCGAGAATGCCGCGTAGAACGCCACTGCGGCGCCCTGGCGCATGCCGCCGGCATCGATGTAGCGGTTCAGGGTGGTCCAGCCCAGGCGCGCCGCGCGCGCCGGCAGGCGCCCGGATCGCTGCAGCAAGGCGGGCAGTTCGATCATCAGCCCTGCATCAGATGCGCGAGGCGCCGACCGGGCCGTGTGTGCTCGGCGACGACCTTCAGCAGCACCACCAGTGCCGGTCCCAGCAGCAGGCCCCAAACGCCCCACAGCGCGCCCCAGAACACGACGCCGATGAAGACCGCGGCGGCGTTCATCCTCGCCGCACGGCCCTGCAACAAAGCGGTGACGACGGTGCCGATGAACGTGGACAGCACGACCAGGAACGCCGCCATGCCGACGGCCGCGCCGACCGTGCCGAAGGCGAGGAACGCCTCGGCGGCGCCCAGACCTGTCAGCAGCGCCATGCCCAGGTAAGGCACGACGTGCAGCACCGCTGCCGTAATGCCCCAGCCGGCGGCGTCGGGCAGGCCGGCGAGCGCGAACACGATCCACACGCTCAGGCCGACGATCGTGTTGGTGACAAGCAGCACGCCGCTGTAGATACGGATCTGGCGAACGCATTCGTGCGCCGCGTGCTCGGCGCGCAGGCGCAAGCCCGGCCGTTCGTCCCACAGATCGAGGACGCGCGTGGCCAGCGGTTCGCCGCCGGCGAGCACGAAGAGCGCGATGAACAGGATGACGGTCAGATCGCCGGCGAGCTTGGCGAGGGCACTCGATCCACTGACCGCTGTGTCGCGCAGCGCCATCGTGGCGCTCTCCGAGAGGCTCACCTGCGGTGCGGCGCTGGCAGCGGCGTCGGCCGCCTTGGCCGCAGCTGCCTTGGCGCGGCCGGTGAGCACGAGCGGGCGTGTACCAGCGAGCCGCTCGGCGGCGCGGTCGAGTTCGCGGAACGCCGCACGCGCACGCTGCGGGATCGAATTCGCGCCCGCGTCGGTGTCCGAGACCTGCTGTGCGACCAGGCTGATCATGTCCGGCGCGCGGCTGGCGACGCGTGCGAGCTGGTCACCGAACGCGGTCGCCGCCAGGCCCAGCACCGCGACCACGATCATCAGCGTGGCGGTGGCCGCGACGATGCGCAGGCGCACCACACGCTCGATCAGGGTCGTCAGCGGCAGCACCAACAGCGCCAGCATCAGGCCGGCGGTGAGCGGGATCATGAAGCTGCGGCTCCACCAGAGTGCGACGACGACCGCAAGCGTAGCAAGCACCGTCACGGCGGTACCCGAGTTCGGCGTGTGCCCTGGATGCGCAGGCGACGCGGCGGGTTCGTTCATCAAGGGGTCTCGAAAAAATGCCCCGGGGTTCCGCGTGGAAGCCCGGGGCTGTCGAGCGGCGCCTCGGCGCCGCCAGAGGACTACGGCCGCACGACGATCGAGTTCTTGACGCTCTTGACGCCGTTGACCTTCATCGCGATGTCTTCGGCGGTCATGCGTTCATTGGCGCTCTTTGCGAAGCCGGACAGCATCACCGTGCCATTGAGCGTTTCAACCTTGATCGCACCGGCGTCGACTTCCTTGTTGTCGACGTAGCGGGCCTTCAGCGAGGTCGTGATCGCGGCGTCGTCGACGTAGGCGCCGACGGTTTCCTGACCGCGTTGCACGGCACAGCCGGAGGCAGCAACGAGCGCGAGGACGGCGACGGCAGCGGTGAGTTGTTTGCGCATGTTCATGGTGAATCTCCTGGAGAGTTGTGCAGAGTGCGGGTGGCGTATGGTTTGAAGCGAGAGCCCCGCCACCGTTGGGCGAAACCTAGTCTTCCATCCAGTCGCTGAGCTCGTCGGCGTGCTCCTGCTCCTGGCTCAGGATGCCCTCGAGCATCCGGCGTGTCGTCGTGTCCTTGTCGCCGATCAGCGCGATCATCTGGCTGTAAGCCTCGATGGCGACGCGTTCGGCGATGAGGTTGGCCCTGATCATGGCCTTCAGGTCGGTGGCGTCGTTGTAGTCGGCGTGACTGCGAGCCAGCAGTTGTACGGGCGAGAAGTCGGGTTCGCCCCCGAGCTGCACGATGCGCTCGGCGATTTGGTCGGCGTGCGCGGTTTCTTCGAGTGCATGCACCATGAACTCCTCGGCGATCTTCGGCGAGGCCAGCCCCTTGGCGGTGAAGTGATGCCGCTTGTAGCGCAGCACGCACACCAGTTCAGTCGCGAGCGAGCCGTTGAGCAACTCGATGATGTCTTCACGCCACGGGCCGTAGCTCGGTGTCACGGCGCCCTGGTCAAGCGAGCGCTTGGCCGCGTCCAGCCCCTGCTCGTCGAGAGCCAAGCGCTGGTGGGTCGCGGTTGGCAACGTCGTGACGTTGTCGGGCTTGTTCTTGGCAGACATGATTCGCGCTCCTGGGGGCCGAGCCCGGCGCTATTACGCCGAACTCATAAGGTTGTCGATGGCAGAACTGTACGGACGGCCTCATTCGCAGCCCATCGGAGCGCAGCGCTTGCAGGTGTAGGACGGGGCCGCGGTTCGGGCTCGGCCTTCGCCTCGGCGAGCCGGATCAGTACACACGCCGGCGCGTCGTCGGCATCCCAGTGCCAGGCGACGCCGGCGCGGTGCTCGACAGCGCCAGCGGCGCACGCGCGTGCCAGTGCATCGGCGGCCACGGGTCGGCACATCAGCACGCGCACCGAGCGCCCGTCGCGTGTCAGTGCGATCTCGGCCTGGTTCCAGTGCGACGGCAGGCACGGCGTGAACGAAATCTCCGGCCCGCATTGGCGCATGCCGAACATGTGTTCCGTCGCGGCGCGGTGCAGCCACGCGGCCGAGCCGGTGTACCAGCTCCAGCCGCCGCGGCCCACGTAGGGCTCGTCGCTGTACACATCGCCGGCCATCACGTAGGGCTCGATCTCGTAGGCCGTCTGGCGCTCCGGGTGCACCGAGCGGTGCGCCGGGCTCAGGTACGTGAAGTAGCGGTAGGCGGCATCGCCGTGACCGCTCATCGCCTGGGCGATGAGCGCCCACACGCCGGCGTGCGAGTACTGGCCGCCGTTCTCGCGCACGCCCTTCGGATAGGCCTGGATGTAGCCGGCACTCGGCTGCGCATCCTGCAGCGGTGGCGTGAGCAGCCTGATCAGGCCGGCGTCGGGGTCGACCAACTGATCCTCCAGTGCGGTCATGGCCATGCGTCGCAGCGCCGTCGGTGCGGCGCCGGAGATCACCGACCAGGCCTGCGCGATCAGGTCGATGCGGCATTCGGCGTTGGTGCTCGAGCCGAGCGGCGTGCCGTCGTCGAAGAACGCGCGCTTGAACCACTGGCCGTCCCATGCCTCGCCGTGCAACGCATCGCGCCAGCCGAGCGCGGCGTCGTGCCAACGCCGCACGCGCGCGGTTTCGCCGCGCTCCTGGGCGATCGGCGCGAAGTCGTCGATGAGCTTGCACAGGAACCAGCCGAGCCACACCGACTCGCCACGGCCCTGTGCGCCGACGTGGTTCATGCCGTCGTTCCAGTCGCCCGTGCCCATCAGCGGCAGGCCGTGCACCCCGCTGCGCAGGCTGCGGTCAATGGCGCGCGCGGCGTGTTCGAACACCGTGGCAGCGTGCGGGCCGAGCGTCGGTACGTAGTAGGCGTCCTCGGCCCCGTCCGGCACCGCGGCGCCTTCGATGAACGGCACCTCCTCATCGAGCACGCTCGCATCGCCGGTGCACTGCAGGTAGTGCGCGCAGGCGTGCGGCAGCCACAACAGGTCGTCGGAGAAATGAGTGCGCACGCCGGCCCCCGTCGGCGCGTGCCACCAGTGCTGCACGTCGCCTTCGGCGAACTGGCGCGACGCGTTCAGCACGATCTGCTCGCGCAGCAGCTTCGGTGCTGCCCAGGCAAGTGCCATCGCGTCCTGCAGCTGATCGCGGAAGCCGAACGCGCCGCCGGCCTGGTAGAAGCCGGCCTTCGCCCACAGCCGACACGCGACCGTCTGGTAGAGCAGCCAGCGGTTCACCATCGCATCGAAGAGCGGGTCCGGTGTGTGCACGGTGACCGCGCCCAGCAAGGCGTCCCAGGCGGCACGCGCGTCGCTCATGCGCGTCGCCGCGGGCACGGCAGCGGCGCGGGTCGCGACCTGACGCGCTTCGGCCGGGCTGGCGCCGAATCCGATCAGGAACACGCACTCGACCGACGCGCCGGCCGGCAAGGTCAGTCGCGTGGCGAGGGCGGCACACGGGTCCAGCCCGCTGCCGCTGCGCTGGTTGAAGTGATCGGGCACGGCGACGCGGCCGCGTGCGTCGAAACATTCGCGGCGGTCGCAACTCCAGTCGGGCGCGTCGTCGGCGGCGGCGGCGAGGGCCAGGAACGCGGTGCCTTCGCCGAAGCCGGCTGAAGCGTCGCGCTGAGTGCAGGTCAGGGCAACCAGGCTGCGCGCGGGGCCTGCCGCATCGGCCTGCGCGGCGCCGGGCAGGCGTTGCGTGAACGAGGCGGTGGTCGTTGTTGCGCGGTCGCCGCGGCCCGCACCCATCACCCACTCGGCGATGCCGATGGCGCGCAGCCGTTGCGTCCGGTGGCCTCGGTTGACGATTCGCAACCGCACCTGCTTCACACCGCCCTCGGCGTCGACGCACCAGACCGCATCCACGTCGAGGTCGCCACGCCGATGGCTGATCACGCTGTAGCCCTGGCCGTGCGTGACGCGGTAAGTGGCGTTGATGTCGCCCCAGGCCGACGGGGTCACGCTCCAGAGTTCGCGGCTCTTCAGATCCTGCAGCACGAACCATTCGCCGGGCGGATCGGCCACCGGGTCGTTCGACCATGGCGTCAACTGGTTCAGGCGGCTGTTCAGCGCCCAGGTGTAGCCGCCGCCGGCTTCGGAGAGGTGCGCGCCAAAGCCCGGGTTCGCGAGCACGTTGACCCATGGCCGCGCAGGCTGCTGGAATGCGCTCACGTCGAAGCGGAATTCGCCGTTGCCGGGCGCGAAACGCCCCTGCGGCCGGCGCGAACGGCCGTGCGCGACGGCAACGACCGGCAACGCACTGATCGATTCGGCCTGGCGCTCCTCGAGTGCGCGCTCGTGCCGCTCGGCCCACTCGCTCATGTGGTGCGCCAGCGGCCGGCCGTCGGCGTTGAAATGTACGCGCGCCAGGGCGCGAAGCGTCGCCAGCTCGAGCGCCGAAAGGTCTTCGAGGCGCAGCAGATGGAAGCGTGTGATCGAGGCCCCGGCGCGGCCGGCGTTCTGGGCATCGAACTGCTCGCGCAGGCCGGTCACATCGCGCTGGAACGGCATCAGGTACGAGCTCGGCTCGGCGTTCACGACCACCAGGTCGCAGCCGATGCCGGCCCACGACCACAGGCGCAGCGCCTGGACTAGCGAGCGCAGCAAGCCCATGCCCTGCGACGCGCCGGCCGAGACGAGCACGATCGGCTGATCGCCCGAGATGCCGAGCCGCCAGAGCGAGCGGCGGTCGCAGGTCTCGGTGTCGGGTGGCGCGTCGTCGTCACGCGCGCGGGTCACGTTCAGCACGACGGCGGTGCTCAGCGTCTGGATCGCGGCCAGCGTGTCGGTGCCGATGTTGTACTCGCGCAGCCGGATGCCGCCCAGCGTGGCCGACATCAGCGAGGCGCGCGCGATCGGGCCGCTCTGGCGGTACTTGTCGATGACCGCATTGAGCGTCGCCGGATCGTCGGCGGCGGCGGTGCAGAAGGTCAGCAGGTGCTTGCCGTGCGGCGGCAGTTGCACGCGCACGCTGAGCGCGCACATCGGGTCCAGGCCGGTGTCGAGCGGAATGTCGGCGCCGGCATCGTTCGGGAGCGCCGGCGAGAAGTCGGCGAGCGGGCGGCTCGCGTCGTGGTTGCGGCCGAGCCAGCCCAGCCGCTGCGGCTGCGTGCGCACCGTGCCGACCGCGGGATCGGCCTCGGCCAGAAAGTGGGCCGCGTGCCGCACCGGCTCGGTCGGCAGTCGCGGCTTGCGCTCGAACACCAGCGCCTGGTGCGCGCCGCGCCAGTGAGCGCGCAGAAAAAGATTCGAGAACGCCGGATGCGATTCATCGGCGCGCGGATCGGCCAACGTGATCTCGAAGGCCGACATCAGCTCCAGATCGAGCGGCCGATCGCTCAGGTTGCGCAACTCGACCTGGCGGATCTCGACGTCGTCCTCCGGGCTGACGAAGACGGTGGTGTGGGCCTGGATCTCGCGCCAGCGCGCGTCGAAGCAGACGCGGTCGGCGTGGTAGGTGCTCTGGTAGTGCGCGGCCGGGTCGGGGGCCGGGTGCTGCGTCAACGAGACGGCCTGCGGCTGGCGGTCCCAGCGCAGGTAGAAGAAGCTGCCGTTGGCGTCGCGCAGCGCGTCGTCGCGCGCGCGGCCGACGCCGACGCTGCCCCAGCGGCTCCAGCCGGCGCCGTTCGCACGCAGGGTCACGCTGTAGCGGCCGTTCGAGAGCAGCTGCGTCGGCGCGAGCGCGGTGACGCCGGGCAGCACGTCGCGCAGCAGGCCGGGGGCGCGGTGCTCGCTCGCGTCGGGCGGCGCATCGAGCGGCGGCGTGCGCAGCACCGGCACCTCGCGCGGTGCGCGCTCGTGCAACAGCGAGGCGACGGCCTCGACGTGCGCGTTGCCCATGCCCCAGCGGCGCGGCGCGCCGTCGAGCAGCACGTTGGCGAGTGCGACGATGCTCATGCCCTGGTGGTGCGCCATGAAGGTCGCGACCGGCATCCAGCGTTCGGTGCCCGATTGGCGCGACGCGGTGAAGTCGAGTGCTTCGATGAAGCCGTAGCGCGCCCGCGCGTGCAGCTGTTCGAGCGCCGCGAAGTTGGCGACCGCGCCGTGCGGTGCGACCTGCGCCGCGAGCGCGGTGGCGTAAGGCGCGATCACGAGCTCGTCGCGCGGCGTGCGACGCAGCGCCAGGCGCGGCACGCCTTGCGGCGCGTACTGGTAGGCGAGTGTGTGGTCGCTCGCGGCGTAGGCGGATTCGGAGATGCCCCAGGGCACGCCGCGCTCGTCGCCGAACGCGATCTGCTCGCGCAGGCCGGCGTGGTTGGCGTCGTCGAGCACGCTGCCGCGCGGCTCGGTCAAGGTCAGCGTGGGCATCAGGTACTCGAACATCGAGCCCGACCACGAGCGCAGACCGGCGCGCGCGCCGACCGCGAAGAACGGCCGGCCGAGCGCTGCCCAATGCGCGACCGGCACGTCGCCCTTCGCGATCGCGAGCAGGCTGGTGAGGCGCGATTCCGAAGCGAGCAGGTCGTAGTAGCTCGAGTCGAGTTGCTGCTCGGCGACGCGGTAGCCGATGTGGAACAGCTGGCGCTTGCGGTCATACAGGAAGCCGTAGTCGGGCGCCCACGCAAGCGCCTCGCAGCGCGCGGCGAGGGCGCGCAGACGCGCCGCCGCATCGGCGTCGGGGGGCAGCAGCGCGCTGCGGAGGGTCGCGATGTGGTCGGCGGCGCGCCACGCGAGATCGTTCATCGCACTCGGCGCCAGCGCGGCGCTGTCGTCTGGCATCAATGCGGCGAGCTCCTCGGCCGCTGCGCGCAACATTCCGTCGAAGGCCGCGGGCGCGCGTGCCGCCTCGGCCAGCGGGTCCTGCACGGCGAGCAAGCGGCTCAGTGCGCTGTCGGGCAGGGAGCCGCGTGCGGCGGCGAGCCGCAGTGCCGAGGCCTGCAGCGCGCGTTGTGCTGCGCTGGTGTCGGCGGGTGCGTCGGCAAGTTCGAGACAGGCCTGCGCGACGGCGAGCAGGTGGCCGCTGAGGTTGCCACTGTCGACCGTCGAGACGTACATCGGCAGCAGCGCGGCTCGCGTCTGCGTGTCGATCCAGTTGACGAGGTGGCCGCGGTGGTGCGGCAACTGGTCCAGCGACGCCAGCGTGGCCTCGAGGCGGGTGATCAGGTCGGCCGTGCCGATCCAGCCGAACTGGCGTGCGCAGGCAACGCTGAGGAGGTACAGCCCGATGTTCGTCGGCGAGGTGCGGTGCGCGACCATGGTCTGCGGCGCGAGCTGCAGGTTGTCCGGCGGAAGGTGGTTGTCTTCGGGGCCGATGCAGCGCTCGAAGTAGCGCCAGGTGTCGCGTGCGATTGCTTCGAGCTGCGCCCGGTCGGCGGGCGGCAGCGCCGCGTCGTGTCGCTGGGGTACCGGCCGGCTGACCCACCACGTCCAGACCGGCGAGGCCGCCCAGACCGCGCACAGCAACGTGCTCAGCCACGGTGCCGGCGTGCCGATCACCAGCAAGGCGGCCCACAGGCCGAGCGCGGCCAGTGGCACCATCGCATGCCGGCGTGCGAGCACGCGCAACTCGGTCGAGGCCGAGGCCTGAGCGGCCGCGGCGGTGGTCCATTCGAGCAGGTTGCGGCGGCTTACCGTCATGCGGTAGAGCGCGCGCACCACCGCGTCGGCGCTGGTCAGCGCGAGCCGCAGGAGCTGGGCCATCAGCCACAGGCCGCTGGCCACGGCGCGGCGCAACTCGGTGAGGGCCTGGCTGTAGAAGTGACGTGTTGCGATGCGGTCGTGGGTGGGTGCGAGGCCGGTGACCGCGCCCATCAGCGGCCCGGCGATGAAGGCCGCGAACACCAGCGCGAGCGCCGCAACGGGCGAGACGACGTGGCCGGCCAGCGCCATCAGCAGCAGCACGAGCGACATCGGCGCGACCAGCGAGCGACGCAGGTTGTCGATCATCTTCCAGCGATTGATGGCGCGCAGCCGGAACGTCGATGGCTGCGCCAGGATCGGCAGCAACTGCCAGTCGCCGCGCGTCCAGCGGTGCACGCGCGAGGCGGCGACGTCGGCGTGAAACGGCGCATCCTCGATCACGCTGATGTCGGTGACCGCGGCGCAACGCGCCAGTGATCCCTCGAGCAGGTCGTGGCTGAGCACCTGGCCATCGGGCAGGCGATGCGACAGCACCGCATGCATCGCCGCGACATTCAGCAGGCCCTTGCCGGTGAAGCTGCCTTCGCCGAACACGTCCTGATAGACCTCGGAGCTGGCTGCGCTGTAGGGGTCGATGCCGCATTGGCCGGCGAACAGCCAGTGGTACAGCGTGAATTCCTTGGTCGCCGGCAGCGGCGTGGCGACCCGTGGCTGCAAGATGCCGTAGCCGCGCGTCACGACGCGCGTCGCCGCGTCGACAACCGGCTGGTTGTGCGGGTGCGCGGCCACGCCGACCAGTTCGCGCAGCCGGCCCGGCGGCAGCTGGGTGTCGCCATCGAGGGTGACGACGTAGCGCGTGCCGGGTTCGGTGCGCGAGAGTTCGCCCAGATCGACGAAGGGGGCCGGTGCCGCGTCGGGCGCGGCCAGCAGCGCGATCAGCTGCTCGAGCTTGCCGCGCTTGCGTTCCCAGCCGATGAAGCGGCCTTGCGTTTCGCTGAACGTGCGCGGGCGGTGCAGCACGACGAAGCGTGGCGTGCTCGCCGCGCCGGCTCGCGCATGGCGCTGGTTCAGGGCGGTGACCTCGCGCACGGCATCAGCCAGCAACGCGGCATCGGTAACCAGTGTCGGCGTGGCGGCATCGGCCCAGTCGGTCAGCAGCGCGAACTGCGCGTTCTGTTCGGGGTTGGCGAGGTGATGGAGTTCGAGCCGGTGCGCCAGCTCTGCGGCCGATCCCGGCACGGTCAGCATGCCGGGAATGACGACCATCACCCGGTGCTCGGGCGGGATGCCGTGCGCCAGCGCGAGCCGCGGCAGGTGGCTCGCGCGCGTCGATTCGCTGATGAGCCGGTTGATCACCGCCACCACCGTCTCGGACGCCGGGATCAGCATCACTGCCGCCGTCACCCACACCTGCCACGGCGCGGTGCCGGTGCTCTGGTGCGTCATGATCCAGGCGACCAGCCCGAGCGTACCGGCGCCGAGCGTGCCGAGGTAGGCGGGCAGTGCGGCGCGGCCGCGCAGCGCGCGCCAGGCGTCGCCGATGCGATCGTTCAGGCCGAGCCGCTTCAGGAGTTCGCCGTGACCCGGCCCACGCAGCCAGTGGTTGGCGTCGTGGCCGTCGACTTGCATCAGGTCGAGCAGCGTGCGCGTCACGTCGGGCTCGTGGCGGCCGCTGCGGCGTGCCAGCCGCTCGATGGCGTGCAGCGTGGTGTCGCGCGTGTCGCCGCGTTCGGCTTCAAAGGTCTGCGCGCCAAGCAGCAAGCGGATCGTCGCGCTGCAGCGGCAGACGATGGATTGCCAGTCGGCGTTGTCGATCGCGCGCAGCGAGCCGATCGCGTTGCTGACGCTCAGGTTGTCGGCCGCCTGTTCGACGGGCTGCTGGACCTGCGCCGCGGCCAGGTCGGGCAGTGCGCGCGACAGCCAGTCGCGGTGGCGGTCCGGCCTGGCGCCACGCTGATCCTGCATGCGTTGCGCCATCTGCAGCAGGAAGACGCGGCCGACGCCGCGCTGGGTGAGCCGCGCGAGCAGGCCGTCGAGCTCGGCCTGCGGCCACGCATCGACCCGATCGCAGACGAGGTTGGCAACCGCGCGCGCGGCCTTGTTGCAGGCCAGTCGTTCGGCCAGTCGTCGCAGGTTCTCGACCAGCACGACGCGCAAGGTGGTCGGCAAGGCCCACAGCTCGCCGAGGTCCAGCGGGCGGGTCTCCTGATAGGCGGCCAAGTAGTGCTCGAGCAGGTCTTCGTCGAACGCGCCGTCGGTGTGTGCGACGAAGGCCCAGGCGACGCCGTAGACGCGCGGCAGGCCGGCCAGCGGCTCGCCGGCGAGTACCGGCAACTCGCGGAAGTAACGCCGCGGCAGGCCGTCGTGGATGGCCTCGAGCTGGCTTTCGATCAGGTGAAAGTTGTCGAGCAGCCATTCGGCTGCCGGACTCATCTGGTAGCCGCTTCGGGCCTGCTCGCCGATGTAGCCGTGTGCCTCGCGGAGTACGCGGATGTTGTCCTGCAGCCGCGGGAAGAACGCGGCGCGGCGCGGGCTCGCACCGACGCCGTGGGTTTCGCCTAGGCTGCGACCATGCTGGGCGAAGCGCTCGCGCCCGAAGATCTCGGAGCGGATCGGCGCCTCAACCGAGCCGCGCGTCGGATCGAGGATCGCGCGGACATCGGCTGGGACATCAGGGTTCACAGCCAGACCGAAGCGACGCCGATCAGTGCGCCCGCAATCATCAGCGTCGTGACGAAGCGGCCGGCCACGAAGTCGTGCACCGCATCGGCGGCGCACCGCAGCGAGAACCAGCGGCTGCGGCATCCATTGCAGTCGCTCACGTGCGCACCGAGTTCATCCAGTTCTGCCGGCGTGGTGTCGCCGGCCTCGGCGGCGGTTGCCGTCGTCCAACGCGGCCAGAGCGCGGCGCGTGTGCTCATCGCCCGTCCCGACGGCTGCTGGTCAGCGCACTGAGCAGCATCATCAACGCGGCCCCTGCCGCGGCTGCGATCAGCACGGCCTTGAGCGGCTCGTCGCGCACGCGCCCGGCCGTCAAGTCGGTCGCCTTGTTGGCCTGATCACGCAGCTGATTGGTGGTGTCGCGAAGCGCGTCCAGGCTGCGGCGGAGCGCGCTGTCGGCTTGGGCGGACCAGCGGTCGATCGCCGGCGCGGCGCGGTCACGCGCCTCGTCGACGCGCTCGCTCATGCGGTCGAGCGTGGCGTTCGCCATGTCCTGGGTAGAGCGGATCGCGGCGTTCGCGGTCTCGGCGGCCTGGTCGGCGATGTTCGGGTTGTCGCGGATGCGGGGGGTGGTGGTCGTCATGTCATTCACCCCTTGCGGATCAGGCCGAACAGGAAGCTGGCGATGGCCAGCACGGCGAACAGCACGAACAGCAGTTTGGCGATGCCGGCAGCGCCGGCGGCGATGCCGCCGAAGCCGAAGAGTGCGGCGATGAGAGCAATCACGAAGAAGACAACGGCGTAGTGCAGCATGGTGGGCTCCTGAGTTGGATGGGCTCGCAGCGGCAGCGATGCGATGACTGCAGTCTGGACCGCGGCCCTGCGCGAAGCGATAGGGCGCGTCGCCGGTGCCGTGTCGGTCAACCTAGCGGATGCGTGTAGGACGGCGTGCTGAGGCCACGCGGGCGCTAATTTTGCGCGGGTCAACCGGTGGCATCGCGGCTTTCGGGCATTTGCGCCTCGATCGCGGTGCCCTGGCCGGGCGCCGACGTGAGCACGATCCGGCCGCCTTCGGACTCGAGCCGATAGCGCATGCCGAGCAGGCCGTGCGCGGTGGCGCGCCGCTGCTTCGGATCGAAACCGACGCCGTCATCGCGCACCGCGACGCGCACCATGCCGGCGTTGGCGGTGACGCGTACCTCGACCCTGCCCGCGCGCGCGTACTTGCTGATGTTGGTCAGCGCCTCCTGAACGAGCCGATAGACCGTCAGCTCGGCAGAGGCGCGCAGCGTCACCGGTTCGAGCGTGCGTTCGACGGTGATCTCGGAGCCGTCGGACCACTCCCTGATCAGGATCTCGAGTGCGGCCACCAGACCCAGGTTGCTCAGCGACGACGGCCGAAGGTCTTCGATGATGCGGCGCTTCAGCGCAATGCCGCTGTTCAGTGCGTCGTTGAGGTGCTGCACGCGCTCGGCGATTTCGGGCGTCGGCTTGCCCAGGCGCGACTTGAGCCGCGCGACGTCGAGCTTGGCCGCCGTCAGCAGGGCGCCGAGCTCGTCGTGCAACTCGCGCGCGAGGTGGTTGCGCTCGTCTTCGCGCGCCGTCTGGAGGTGTCGTGCGAGCTCGGTGAGCTGGTCAGTGCGCTCGGTGACCTCAAGCTCGAGCTGGTCGCGTTCCGCCTGAACGACGCGACGCTGCTCTTCGCGCTGCGCCACCAGCGCGGAGGTCTGGCGCAGGTACATGAACAGCGCGAGCAGGCTCAGCGCGGTCATCGCGTTGACGCCGATGCGATTCAGCGTCAGCGTTTTCGTGACGTTCTGGCGCCCGGCGCTGATCCGGGCAGTCTCGAAGGTGAGCAGCTGCTCGCTCAGCGAGCGCACCGTGTCCATTTGCTCCTGGCCAATGTTGCTTAGCAGCAGCGCGTGCCACGCCTCCTCTTTGCCTTCGTCGTGCAGCTTGAGCGTGACGCCGAGTTCGGAGAGCTTGTCGCGCGAGGCCTGGGCGACGCGCTTCATCAGGTCAGCGGTGTCCGGGTCATTGGCGTAGAAGTTGGTGAGCCAGTCAAGCGCCTCGAGCGCCTGCTTTTCGCCGGTGTTGTACGGGCGCAGGTACTCCTTGCGACTGGTGAGCAGGTAGCCGCGCTGCCCGGTTTCGGCATCGGTCAGGCTGCGCCAGAGCTCCTGAACCGTGGCGCGCGCCAAGGCTTCCGTGCCGAGCTGCTCGAAGGTCGACGAGGCTTGCCGGTACGAGCTTTCGCTGATCACGAACAGCGCGATCGCGGCCAGCGCTGCCAGGGGAAACGCGAACCGGCTGCCATGCAGGCGCGAAAGAAGTGTCATCCACATCGCCGGCCCCTTAGACTTGCGTTCCTAGGCACTTCAGACGGGACGCCATGATTCGAGTTGCGATTGTTGATGACCACGCCATCGTACGGGCCGGCCTGCGCCAGTTTCTTTCCGAGCAGGTCGACCTGACTGTCGTGGCCGAGGCTGCCAACGGCCGGGAAGCGCTTGACATCGTGCGCAAGGGCGAGGTCGACGTGATGGTGATGGACCTGTCGATGCCCGACCAGAGCGGCGTCGATGCGCTGGCCGCGATCAAGGCCCGCGCACCCGACCTGCCGGTGCTGATTCTCTCCGGTTTTCCCGAGGAGCACTACGCGACGACGCTGCTGCGCCAGGGCGCGAGTGGCTATCTGAACAAGGATTGCGACCCCGAGGAGATCGCCAAGGCGATTCGCACTGTGCATCGCGGCCGCAAGTACATCACGGCCGGCGTCGCCGAGTTGCTGGCCGATGGCCTGGGCGGCGCGGGCGACAAGCCGGCGCACGAGCAGCTCTCGGAGCGAGAGTTCCAGGTGTTTCTGCGTTTGGCCAAGGGCGAGACCATCGGCCACATGGCAGAGAGCATGTCGCTGAGCGTCAAGACGGTCAGCACGTACCGCACCCGGGTGATGGAGAAGATGAGCCTGTCCTCGAACAGCGACCTGACCTATTACGCGCTGAAGAACGGGTTGATTCAATAGAGCGACCGCCAGGCGCTGCGCCGCGCGACGCAGCGACTCACCCGGCCGCGAGTTCATCGTGGCCGGTCTCGCCACTAGCCAGCCGCTCGCAATACAGCATCAGTGAGTCGATCTCGTTCGACTTGTCGAAAACCCGGCTCGCGCCCAGCTCGATGCACTTGCGGCGCATGTCCGGCGTGGCGTAGTTGCTGAGCACGACCAGGCTCATCGGCTTGTGCAGCTCGCTCGCGGCGCGCAGCACGCCAAGCCCGGAGCCGACCTTGAGGAATATGTCGATGATCACCAGATCGCATTTTTGGTCGGCGCTGCGCAGCCAACTGACGGCGCCGGACTCATCGACGGCCGTGCCGACGACCTCGATCGGGGCGAGCTCCTCGAGCGCGGCGATCAGGTTTTCGCGAATGACCGCGCTGTCTTCGACAATGAAGGCTTTGAGAGAAGTCATGACCGACCGAGCGTGATCTCGGCGGGAGCAAGGAGATTGGGGGTGCCGCCATTCTTTCGCACTTTGTCGCGTGATTCAATCTCGTGTCATCCCGGCGCCACGTCGGACAACGCCTACAAGCCTGTGCTGGCGCGGCCTGCCAGAATCGGCCCATGCACGACGCCCTGGTTCGCCTCGCGACCCTCACGCTGACGCTGATCACCGCGGCCAGCGCGTTCGCGGCGCCGATAGTGGTCGGCTCGAAACGCTTCACCGAGTCGTACATCCTCGGCGAGATCGTGCGCCAGACCTTGCAGGCGCAAGGCCTCGCCGCCGAGCATCGGCAGGGGCTGGGCAACACCGGCATCCTCGAGCAGGCACTGGCCAGCGGGTCGGTGGATGTCTATCCCGAATACACGGGCACGATCGTGCGCGAGCTGCTGAAGCGGCCGCAGAGCAACGGCAACCCGACGTTGGCCGAACTCAACGAATGGCTCGCGCCGCGCGGCCTGAAGGCCGCAGTGCCGCTGGGCTTCAACAACACCTACGCGCTGGCGATGCTCG
>JBDUAG010000227.1:0-6345 GCA_040004785.1 Burkholderiales bacterium
GCATCGCCGCCTCGGGGCATTTCGAGGCAGCCAAGTGAGCACGCCGGCCGATCGCACACGCGCCAACTGGGCGGCCGAACGCGAGCGCAGCAGCCTGTGGGTGCTGCGCGCGATGCGCTGGATCGCTGTCGCATTGGGCCGGCCAGTCGCGCGGCTCGTGCTGCACCCGATCACGCTGTACTACCTGATCGTCAACGGCAAGGCACGGCGCGCCTCTGCGCTGTATCTGGCGCGCGCGCTGAAGCACCCCGCCCGCCTTGCCGACGTCTACCGCCACATCCACCGCTTCGCCTCGACCATCCTGGACCGCGTGTACTTCCTGCAGGAACGCGTCGATCAGTTCGATGTCGTGGCGAGCGGCGCCGAGCCGGTTCACGCGCTGCTGGCCGCGGGCGAGGGCGTGATGCTGGCCGGTGCGCACCTGGGCAGCTTCGAGGCGATGCGCGCGATCGCGCAGGGCCGCGGCGTGCGCGTCGCGATGCTGATGTACGAGGACAACGCGCGCCTCATCAACGCGACGCTGGCTGCGGTGGCGCCGACCGCACAGCTGCAGACGATCGCGCTTGGGCGCCCCGGTGCCATGCTCGCGCTGCGGCGCTGGCTCGACGAAGGCGGCCTCGCCGGCCTGCTCGCCGACCGCACGCTGCCCGGGCATTCGGGCCGCTCGCACACGTTGACGCTCGACTTCCTCGGCGCGCCGGCGCGCTTCTCCGACGGCCCGTTCCGCCTCGCCGCCATGCTGCGCCGCCCGGTGTACTTCATGGCCGGGCTGCATGAGGGCGGCAACCGCTACGACCTGCGCTTCGTCGCACTCGCCGACTTCCGGCCCGACGCGCCGACCGGCGGGCTCGACATGGACCAGCGCGTGCGCGCCGCCGTCGAGCGCTATGTCGCCCTGCTCGCGGCGCTGTGCGTTGAATCACCGTACAACTGGTTCAACTTCTATGACTTCTGGGCCCTCGATGAAACAGCTTGACCGCCGCCGCGTGCTCGCCTCGATGCTCGCCGGCCTGGGCGCCGCGACGCTGCCGATGTTCGCCGGCGCTCAAGCCGTGTTCGACCTCGCGCCGCTGATGCAGCTGCTTGCGCAGGTCAAGGCCGGCGAGGCGGTCTTCACCGAGAAGCGCAGCGTCAAGATGCTGGAGCGCACGCTCGAATCGTCGGGCAAGCTCAGCTTCGAAGCGCCCGACACCTTCGTGCGCGAAACGCTGAAGCCGCGTCAGGAGCGCCTTGCCGTGGTCGGCAACATGGTGACGATGAGCCTCGGCAGCCGCAGCCGCACCGTGCCGCTCGACTCGGTGCCGGAAGCCGCGGTGATCGTCGAGGCGATCCGCGGCACGCTGACCGGCAACCGCGAGGCGATCGAACGCAACTTCGCTGCCACCGTCACCGGCGACGCGGCGCGTTGGTCGCTCGAACTCGTGCCGCGCGTGCCGCGTCTGCGCGAGCTCGTGCTCTCGGTGCGCGTCAGTGGCCAGCAGGCCATCGTGCGCGAGGTCGTCGTCGCGATGTCCGACGGCGATAGATCGGTGATGAGCATCACGCCACCGAGTTGACTCACAAGATGCTCAAGCTCCTCCGACGCCATGCGCTCGCGCTGTGGCTGCTGTTCGTGGTCGCCGCGGCCGGCGTCACGCTGCGCACGCACTACGTCGCCGACCTGTCGGCGTTCCTGCCGCGCTCGCCGAGCGCCGAGCAGGCGGTGCTGCTGGATCAGCTGCGCAGTGGCATCGCGGCGCGGCTGGTGCTGATCGGCATCGAAGGCAGCACGCCGGAGCAACGCAGCGCGGCGTCGCTGCAGTACGCGAAGACGCTGCGCGCCAGCGGCGCGTTCGACGCCGTCCACAACGGCGACAACTCGCAGTTCGAGGCCACCGGAAAATTCCTCTTTGATCACCGCTATCTGCTCAGTCCGGCGGTCGATGCGAGTCGCTTCACCGCGGACGGCCTGCGCGCCGGCATCGATGAAGCGACCTCGCTGCTCGGCACGCCCGCGGGTTCTGCGATCAAATCGGTGATCCTGCGCGACCCGACCGGCGAGACCATCCGCATGGCCGAGAACATGCTGCCGTCGCAGGCACCGAAGAGCGACGGCGGCGTCTGGGTCTCGCGCCAGGCACCGCGCGCCGTGCTGATCGCAACGACGCGCGCCGATGGCGCCGACCTCGACGCGCAAGAGCGCGCGTTGCAGTTGCTGCACACCAGCTTCGCGCCGTTCGAAGCGCAGGGGCTCAAACTCGTCGTCTCGGGCTCGGGCAGCTTCGCGGTGGCGTCGCGCGCCCAGATCAAGTCGGAGGTCGAACGCCTCGCGATTGCCGGCGGCGTCGCGATCATCGGGTTGCTGCTGCTCGCGTTCGGCGGTTCGCTGCGCACGCTCTTCACCGCGTTGCTGCCGGTCGCCACCGGCGTGCTCGCCGGCATCGCCGCGGTCAGCCTGGTCCACGGCAACGTGCACGGCATCACCTTGGGCTTCGGCACCACGCTGATCGGCGAGGCCGTCGACTACGCGATCTACTACCTGATCCAGTCACGCCCGGCGCCCGGCGCCGCCGCTGGCACCGGGGCACAGCGCTGGATCGTCGCAAGCTGGCCGACGGTGCGGCTCGGGTTGTGGACCTCGGTGTGCGGCTTCGCGGCGCTGCTGTTCTCGGGCTTCCCCGGCCTCGCTCAACTCGGCCTGTTCTCGATCGCCGGCCTGACGGCTGCGGCGCTGACGACGCGCTGGGTCTTCACGTGGCTCGCGCCCGATGGCGCGCCCGGCATGGGGCTGCGGCGCCACCTCGGCCACGCAGTCGGCTGGTGCACCGCGGTGCTGCCGCGACTCAAGCTGCCGCTGGCGGCGCTGACGCTGCTGGCGGTGGTCGTGCTCGCCTGGCTGCCGTCGCCATGGCGCGGTGACCTGTCATCGCTGAGCCCGGTCGGAGCGGCGCGCATGCAGCTCGACGCCGACCTGCGCGCCGACCTGGGCGCCACCGACGCCGGTACGCTGATCGCCGTCTCGGCGGCCGACGAAGCTGGCGCGCTGATGCAAGCCGAGCTTGTCGGAACCCGGCTCGACAAGCTCATCGACGCTGGCGCGCTGGCCGGCTACGAATCGCCGGCACGGGTGCTGCCCAGCCCGGCGCTGCAAACGCTGCGCCGCAACGCGCTGCCCGATGCCGCGACGCTGGGCACGCGCCTCGCCGAGGCCACCGTCGATGGCCCGCTGCCGGCAGCGCGCCTGGGCGGCTTCATCGCCGACGTGCAGGCCGCGCGCAGCCAGCCGGTGCTGACGCGCGCCTCGCTGAAGGAGACGCCGCTGTACGGCGCGCTCGATGCGCTCTTGGTGCCTGGCAGCGGCGAACGCCCGTGGCGCGGGTTGCTGAGCCTGCAGCCCGGCGCGAAGCCGATCGACCCGGCGGCGCTGCGCAGCGCGTTGGCGGACGTGCCGAGCGCCCGCGTCGTCAGCATCAAGCCCGAGCTCGATGCGCTGTATGCCCGCTACCTGCACGAAGCCAGCGTGCAGGCGCTGTTGGGTGCGCTCGGGGTCTGCGTCCTGCTGGCGCTGCACCTGCGTTCGGCGCGGCGCCTGTGGCGCATCGCGCTGCCGGTCGCGAGTGCGGTGCTGATGGTGCTCGCGGCGCTCAGCGCGGCCGGCATCGCGCTCGGCATCCTGCACCTCGTGGGCCTGCTGCTGACGGTCGCGATCGGCTCCAACTACGCGCTGTTCTTCGACCAGATCCGCGATTTGCAGGATCGCCAGCCGGCCGGCACGCCGCTCACGATCAACAACGACACGCTGGCCTCGCTCGCACTCGCCAACCTGACCGCGGTGATCTCGTTCTGCCTGCTCGCTTTGTCGAGTATTCCGGCGCTGTTCGCGATCGGCCAGGTGGTCGCGCCGGGAATCGCATTGAGCCTGTTGTTGTCCGCGGCCTTCATCCCCCCGCGCAAGGCCTGATCGAGCATGCTGTGCAAAAATTCGGGGCTGATTCCAAGCCCGGACCCGATGCACGCCCCGACCTCCCCCACGCCCCAGGCACTGACGCCGCGCTGGCGCATGCCGCTGCTGGTGAAGGCGAGTGGCGCGCTGCACCTGGGCGCAGGCGCGGCCGTGATCGCCGCACCCGCGGTCTGGCCATGGGCACTGGGGGCGGTGGCACTGAACCATGCGCTGGTCACCGCCACCGGGCTGTGGCCGCGCTCGACCTGGCTCGGCGCGAACATCCGGCGCCTGCCCGAGGCCGCGGCCGCGCGCGGCGAGGTCTCGCTGACGATCGACGACGGCCCGAACCCCGAGGTCACGCCAGCCGTGCTCGACGTGCTCGATGCGGCCGGCGCCCGTGCCACCTTCTTCTGCATCGCCGAGCACGCTCTGGCGCATCCGCAGCTGTGCCGCGAGATCGTGCGGCGCGGCCACAGCGTGCAGAACCACAGCCACCGCCATTCGCACACCTTCTCGCTGCTTGGCCTGCGCGGCATCCGGCGTGAGCTCGAACGCGCGCAGGACGCGCTGGCGCAGATCACCGGGCAGCGCCCGCGCTTCTTTCGCGCGCCGGCGGGGCTGCGCAACGCATTCCTCGCGCCGGTGCTGCACGAGTCCGGGCTCGAGCTCGTGAGCTGGACGCGCCGCGGCTTCGACACCGTGCGCCACGACCCCGCCGACGTGCTGGCGCGCCTGGCCCATGGGCTGCGCGGCGGCGACATCCTGCTGCTGCACGACGGCAACGGCGCGCGCACCGTTGCGGGCCGTCCGGTGGTGCTCGACGTCCTGCCGGCGCTGCTGCGACGCTTTGACAGCGCTAGCCTGCGCGCAGTCACGCTGGCGGAGTCGATGCCCGTGCCGATGCAACGGGCGCCCGCATGACCGCCGTGCTGGCGGCCCGCAGCGACTGGCCCACGCTGCTCGATGCGGCGAGCGCGCCCTACCGGGGGGCCGGCCGATTCGCCTGGCATTTCGCGCGCGGCAAGCTCGGCATGGACCCGGTCTTCCGGCACCTGCTGCGCCATGGCCTGATCGCGCCGAACGCGCGCGTGCTCGACATCGGTTGCGGCCAGGGCCTGCTCGCCAGCCTGCTGCGCGAATGCGCCGCGCTCGACGCCCGCGGCGCGTGGCCGAGCGGCTGGGCCGCCGCACCGCACGGCGCGCGCGTCACCGGCATCGAGCTGATGCAGCGCGATGTGCAGCGCGCGCAGGCAGCGCTCGGCGACACCGCCGAATTCCTCTGCGGCGACATGCGCACGACGCCGTTCCCCGATGTCGATGCGGTCGTCATCCTCGACGTGCTGCACTACATCACCGTGCCCGAGCAGAACGCGGTGCTGGCACGGGTGCGCCGCGCGCTACCGGCCGGCGGCCGTCTGCTGCTGCGCATCGGCGACGCCGCCGACCGACGCGGCTTTCGCATCAGCCAGTGGGTCGATGCGATCGTGACCTTCGTGCGCGGACACCGTGTCCCGCCGCAGTTCGGACGCGCGCTGGCGCAGTGGGTCGCACAACTCGAATCGCTCGGCTTCGAGGTGGCGAGCGAGCCGATGAGCCAGGGCACGCCGTTCGCGAACGTTCTGCTGATCGCGCGCGTCGGGAGCGGCACATGACGCCATTGGCGATCACGGCTTCCACGCTGACGACTGCCCTTGGTGCCGGTCGTGCGGCCACGCTCGCCGCGTTGCAGGCGCAGCGCAGCGGCCTCGCGCCGGTGCTCTTCGAGAACGTGCCGCTGCCGACCTGGACCGGCGAGGTAGAAGGCGTCGATGCCGTCGCGTTGCCGGACGGCCTCGGCAGATTCGACTGCCGCAACAACCGCCTCGCGTGGCTGGCGCTGCAGCAGGACGGTTTCATCGAGGCGGTCACGGTGGCGCGCGAGCGCTGGGGCGCCGGCCGCGTCGGCGTGTTCCTCGGCACCAGCACCTCGGGCCTGTTGCAGACCGAGAGCGCCTACCGCCACCGCGGGCCCGATGGCGCGCTGCCGCCCGACTTTCTGTACGAGCCGACGCAGAACACCTACGCGGTGTCGGCGTTCACGGTGCGCGCGTTGGAGCTGGCCGGGCCGAGCTGGGTCGTCTCGACCGCCTGTTCGTCGAGCGCCAAGGTGTTCGGCAACGCGGCCCGGCTGATCGCCGCCGGTCTGATCGATGCGGCCGTGGTCGGCGGCGTGGACAGCCTGTGCCTGACGACGCTGTACGGCTTCAACTCGCTCGAACTGCTCTCGCCCGATATCTGCCGACCGTGGGATGGCGCGCGCAACGGCTTATCGATCGGCGAGGCCGGAGCCTTCGCGCTGGTCGAACGCGACAGCGCCGCACCGCAAGGCTGGCTGCTCGGCGTCGGCGAGAGCAACGACGGCCACCACATGAGCACGCCGC
>JBDUAG010000228.1:0-6338 GCA_040004785.1 Burkholderiales bacterium
AGACAATTGAATGAGAGGCCGCGCAAGACGCTCGGCTTCCAGACGCCCGCTGAGAGATTCAGCGAATGTGTTGCGTTGACCAGTTGAATCCGCCACCCTTAGGAGTCAATCGGTGGTCGAACTTCGACGCCACAAAGCCGCCGCTGGCGGTTCACAACTAGAAGTGATATTCGGCGCGGATCATCGGGGTCTTCGCAAATGAGCCCGGTCCCGCGATGCTCGCGCTATTGCCGAATTTGTTCTTCCAGTATTGGTACTCGAGGCCGAGCTTGAACGTGTTCTTGGCCATCCCCATGCCGGCGCCGGCGTCCCACATCACCTGCATGTCGATGTTCGTTTCCGCGGCGGTACCGTTGCCCACTTCATCCGCGCCTTTGGAGGCAATGAACAGCGCGTAGCCGTCGAATGAAAGCGGCAGCGAGCCGATCGGAATGCCCCAGCCCAGGGCCAGCGCGGGGTGCGTCTTGTAGGTATAGCGGCCGGTGACGGTGGAGATGGGAGGAAACGCGCCGCTCGGCGATTTGCTTTCCCACAAGACCAAGAGACTGGAATTGAAATGGCCCGGAACGTTCCACATCAGGGTGGACCCGGCCACCAGCATCCGCTTGCGCGAGTTGTAGCCGACGTCGTTTTTCGCGTTCCAGTCGAACCCGAAAGTTGCTCCCACGCTTTTGACCGGCCCGAACTTGATCTCCTTGCCCTGGAACTTGCCGATGTCCACCGCATTTCGATAAACAATGTACGCTTCCTGCGCACCGGAGGATTGCGTCAACGAGGCCGGATCGTTCTTGTCAGACATCAACAAGTCGACGTTGAAAAAACTCACGCCGTACTTGTACCCACTGACCTAGGTCAGCGAAAGAATGTTCTTGGTGATGTCCTTGGTGTTGAAGGGTTCGGAAAGCTTGGTGCCATAGCGCCAGCCGATCGACGTATCGCTCCACTCGGCCGCACCGGCCTGGATCGCGCTGGACCCGGCAAGGCCGCACAACAGCGCCGGAATTCCCTTTCTTGCGATGGCGTTGATTTCAAGTTCCTTTCAAGGTGGGTAAAAAAACTAGTTGCCGGCAGCCTTGGCGATCACGGCCACCGGCCCGCCTCCAGCCGGTCCCTGATGCTCGGCGCCGCCGGAAACGTAGATCGCACCGCAGCCGGCGACGCCGGCGATCAGCCCGCCCACTGCGGCGCGCGCGTGCCGGGTCGGCGTGATGTCCGAGTCGTCAAGCATGGTGTGGCGAAAGCCTCGAATGGCACCGTTCGGCGAAGACTCCGCCTTGGCGAAAACATTGACGATGCGCGCGGCACCTTTCCGATGCAGGCTCAACCCCACGCTGGAGAATGCGTTCAGCACGCCTTGCAGATCGATCGCGTCTTCCATGACGGAATGCCCGATCACCAGATCGCCTGCTGCCGCCTCGGAGTTGCCCATGACGACGACGACGCTGCGCGTCAGTTCGATACCGGCCGAGGCCGACGCCACAGTGGAATACAGGCTCCAGTCGTCCAGCACCGCGCTCTCCGGGACCGGCGCTGCAATCTCGTTCAGCGCGGACGCGACACCCAGCGCTGAAGCCCCGCGCGAATACGCCATCGAGGCGTAGGCGTCGGTGGTCAGCGGCACCTTGCCGCGCGCGCGCGCCGCTTCGACGCGCTCTGCGGTGAGCAATGGGCATTTGATCTGAACGAAATGCACATCCGCGGCGACTTCAATGCCAGCGTCGCGCATTGCCTCGTTCACGGCACGCGCGGTTTCCTCGATCTGCGCCGCGCGCCCCAATTCTTCGGGCAGGAACTCCCGTGTCTGCGCGATGCCCACTGCGAGGCGCGGCCCCGTGCTTGCTTTGGTTTCGACGCGACGCCGTACGAACACCGACGCGTGCGGGCTGAGCACCCCCTCGGTGCCACCAGACATGACCAGCGCCACCCGGTGTTCGACTTGTGCTGGCGTGCACCCCAAGCGAGGCGCAAGCACGCGGCAGAACGACGAGGCCGCGTATTCGCGGGTGAAGTCGTTGACGCCGCCGTTGCCTTCGGTCTTGCCGAGAATGGCGACAATTTCGCCGGCGGAAACCGTTTCTTCCTGCAGCAGCTGTTCCAGCCCCGACATGTCGCCGGGCCCGTGCATGGCAATGCGGTACAGATCGACTTGTTGCGTCATGTCTTTATTGGTCTTCCAGGCGTTGCCAAAAAATGAGCCGTTGCTCGGCCCATCCGAGCAGATGGAACAGCGTGATGCCGGCGAGCGCGGCCGCGAAGATGGCCGAAAAAAGCGTGTCGGTTTCCAGGTGCGCTGACGACACCATGATCAGGTAGCCCAGCCCCTGCGTCGCGCCCACGAACTCGCCGACGATCGCGCCGACAATGGCCAGCGACGAAGAAATCTTCAGCGCCGAGGCGAGATACGGCAGGCAATACGGAATGCGCAGCTTGGCGAACTCCTGCCAGGGGGACGCACGCATCGAGCGGAACAGCTCGAAGTACTCGGCGTCCGCCGCCTTCAGACCCTTCACCGTATTCACGAGAACCGGGAAGAAGCTGATCAGCGCCGCGGCGGCGATCTTCGACCACCAGCCGGTTCCCATCCACAGCACCAGCAGCGGCGCGATGGCCACCAGCGGCGTCGTCTTCAGCGTGATCGCGATCGGAAACAGGCCGCGCTCTAGGGTCGGTGAATGCGCGAACAGCAGCGCGGCGGCGAAGGCCAACGCGCTGGCCATGACGAAGCCGATGAACGCCTCGGCGAGTGTGACCAACAGATGCTGCAGCAACTGGGCGTCGACGGTGGCCAAAATCGCCGTCGGTGCGGGCAACAGGTAGGCCGGCACCTTGAGGGCGCGCACGATCATTTCCCACAGCACCAATGCAGCGCCCATGAACAGCAATGGAACCAGAAGTGCGGGGCGGTTCATTCGAGGTGGCTCACGCGGCACTCTTCACAATGCCGCGCACGCTGCCGAGCGCGCGGGCGAACTCGGCGGTCTCAGGTGCGCGCGGATGCGGCAGCGCGACACCGACAATCTGCAGCAGGCGGGCGGGCCGCGTGGCAAAGACAAAAATGCGATCGGACAGCGCGACGGCTTCTTGGACGGAATGAGTGACCATGACGATGGTCTTCAGCCGGGTATCGCTGCTGCGCCATAGTTGCAGCAATTCTTCGTTGAGTGCTTCGCGCGTCATTTCGTCGAGCGCACCGAAAGGCTCGTCGAGCAGGAGCACGTCCGGGTCGGACATCAACGCGCGCGCCAGGGCGACGCGCTGCTGCATGCCGCCGGAAAGCTGGTGCGGGTATGCGTCCTCGAAGCCGTCCAGGCGCACCAGCGATAGCAGCCGCCGGGCGCGCTGCAGATCGCTCGGCGAGACGACGCGCCCGCCCAGCTCGATCTCCACGGGCAGCGCGATGTTCTGCAGCGTCGTGCGCCAGGGCAGCAGCAACGGCTTCTGGAACATCAGCCCCAGCCGCAATCCCGGCTCGCGTTGGCTCACGGCTTGGCGACCGAGCAGCACGCTTCCGCTGGTCGCGGGCAACAGGCCGGCGATCGCGCGCAAGAGAGTCGATTTACCGCAGCCGCTGGGCCCGAGCAGCGAAACGAATTCGTGCTGTGCGATGGTGAAGCTGAGGTTGTCGATGACGCTGAGCGCGCCGAAGCGGATGCTGAGCTGCTCGACTTCGATGCACGCGCTCATGGAGCGAGGAATCGGGTCGTGTAGGCCTTTTCCAGTTCGACCGTGGCCTTGATGAACCCGCCCTGCAGCAGCAGCGCATGCAGCGCTTCCCATTGCGCCGCCTGCATCGAACCGATCGGCTGGGCGTCGGGCTGCAACAGCGGAAGGCTCTCCTTCATCATCGCCAGCTCGTGCGGGTAGGTCAGCTTGTCGCTGGTCTTCACCGTCATCCGCGCCGCTTCTTCGGGGTGAGCGGCGGCATAGTTCCAGCCCTTGAGCGTCGCCGCGACAAAGCGCTTCACCACGTCGGGCTGCTCCTTGATCATTTTCTCGGTGGTGAAAATGGTGTCGGCATAGAAGTTCAATCCATAACTGGACGGCCAGATGATGTTGACGTCGAAACCCTTCTCGCGCGCCGTGATGACTTCATTAATCACGTAGCCGGGCCAGACGTCGATCTGCCCCGTCAACAGCGGCGTCAGGTCGAATTTCACCGGCAGTTCGGTGAGCTCGCCGTTGGACACAGCGGTCTTCTTCAGGATCGCGCGGTAGATCAGCTCTTCGTTGCCACCGAGCTTGACGCCGATCTTGTGGCTGCGAAACTTTTCCGGCGTGTCCACACCCGATTGCTTCAGCGAGAACAGCACGAACGGGCTCTTGCGATAGAGCACGGCCAGCGCCACCACCGGCACGCCCTTGCTGCGCGCGACCAGGATCTGGTCGGCGCTGGTGACGCCGAACTGCTCGTCGCCGCCGACGATCATCTGGATCGCGGGGAAGTCCGGCCCCCCGGGCCTGATCGAGGCATCGAGCCCGGCCTCCTTGTAGAAGCCGCTTTCCTGGGCCACATAGAAACCGGCGAACTGCGCCTGGTTGAACCACTTAAGGCGCACGGCAACGGTGTCGGCCGCCTGGGCGGCAGTTGAAGCAAGAGCGAGCAACAGGCTCGCCAGCAAGGCGTGTCGAAGTCCCAACATGATGAATTCCCCGCAGGTGGAAAAAGTGAATCTGCGGCGAATGCTAGGCAGGACGAATGCTCGCAACAAGAACCAAATTGTTTGCGGACCGATGCCAAAAACAGCGCGCTCGGCGCGGGCGTTGGCGCCCCGCGCAAGCCTTATAGGTTCGCGAGCGTGACCGTCAGGTCTTCCAGAAACGCCGCCGCCGCGATCGGCAGGACGCGGCTGCGCCGCACCGCCAACAGCAATTGCGGCTGGGTCAGCGCCGGGTCGTTCAGTGGTATCGCGACCATGTCGCCCACTTCGATGTCGCGCGTAACGCCGACGCGGAACTGGAAGCACACCGCCTGGCTCAGGCGCGCATAGGCCTTCATCGCTTCGGCCGAATTCGATACCAGCGCCGGCTCGTACTGGAACGACGCCTTCGCCAGCGCCCGGTCGATCAGGCCGCGCCCGGCCAGGGTATGGTCCGCCAGCGCTACGGGATAGGCTAGGCAATCGCGCAGGCGCAGGCTCTTGCGCGCGACGAGCGGGTGGCCGCGCGCGACGACGGCGCAAAACTGGTGCGCCACGCTGGCCAGCACGCTCACGTCGCGATGCGCCGGAAGTTCGTGGGTCAGGATGAGATCGGTGGTGTCGGCCAGCAGCGCCGCCTGCATTTCGCCGGGCCCGGCGATGGTCAGGTGAAACCGCACCTTCGGATGGCGCGCCTGGAACTGCGTGATGGCGCGCGGCAGCAGATTGCCGGCCAGCGATTCGGCCGCAGTGATTCGCACCTGCCCACGCACCAGGCCGCGCAGACTCTCGATCTGGTTGCCGACCGACTCGAGATCATTCAGCGCGCGCCGCACGTAACCGACGAACACCTCGCCGGCCGCGGTCAGGCGCACACCGCGCGGCAGGCGCTCGAACAGCGGCGCGCCCAGTTCCTCTTCAAGATTGAGGATCTGGCGGTTCAGGGCCGACGAGGCGAGATGCAAGAGCTCAGCCGCCTTGCGGATCGAACCTTGGCGCGCAACCGCATCGACATAAAGCAGGATGCGCGGCGGCCGGACGCTATGTTTGACGGCGGCGCGCGGCGCCGTCGCCCCGTTCGCGGGCTTCGCTTTGGCGGGGCCTGCCTTGCCGGACATTCGTCCGGCGGCCATCTGGCGTCTGGGCTTGAGTTGGGACACCGGGCCATCATAGCCAGCACGCCCCGGGAGCAGGCGGCGAGACCAGGCGACCCGTGCGGCCGCCTCGACGCGCATGCGGGCACAGTTTTGCACCAGTGCCATACAGGGCGCCTCCACGCACTCGATTTAGTAGCGGCATAGCGGACATTCGTGCAGGACCGCTCATGGCCGGGACGAACCGCTCGCGGTCGTTCAGTCAACGACAGCCGAGCGATAGGTTGCGGACGTTGATGTGGCCAAGGACAGGTGTCGGTCATAGACCGGTCGGCCAACTCGACAAGTGGGGCAGCCGGACTCGACCCATTGCAGCCGGCCGGCTCGCGACGGCGTACGACGGCCGCAGACTGGGTCCAGCCGGTCATCACCCGTCGGCGAATGGCCTCCGACGCCAATACCTGACTCTGGCCATTTCCTTGGGCGGCTGTCTGGTGTACCTCGGAACTTGACGTTCGTTGGTGCCGGGGCGCTGAGCGAGTCCGCCACCCCGCGGCGATCCCCGGCCAACGACTGCTCCCTCTCGCGGCGACCTGGGCCTATCGAC
>JBDUAG010000229.1:0-6321 GCA_040004785.1 Burkholderiales bacterium
TCTGGCTTAGCCCTGCCACGATGCTCGTCGGCAGGCCGTTCGCAAGCGCCAAGGGTGTTTCGCTGGGCCGGCCGCATGCTGTCCAATGCCGGACGCTGGCGGCTGCGCGAACGCATCGAGTCGCGCGTGCCTCGCCACCGGATCGAGGGACATGACGGCGCGTGCGACCTGCCATTCGTCGACTTGAGTGCGTGGATAGGCTCGTGGCGCCGTATTCACGGCGTGTCTGCATCGAGATTCAGACCGTTGCAATCCGATCGATCTGAAAACCGACGCGCACGTTCGAGCGCCTCGCCGAACGGTGCCAGGAGTTTCAAATGCGGACCGCGCGGCGAGTGCAGGTTTAACCCCCCTCCGGGCGTGTCGGTGCCCGGAAAGTGGGGCAGCCCGCGGTAGCGCGCCTTGAACTCGTCGGCGATGGCCTTGAGTTGGCCATCGCCGAGCGGGGCTTCGAGGTATTGAACAATGGATGCCACCTCGAACCTCAAACCCATCTCCGTGGGCACCGGTTCGACGCTGACTTCAGTGAGCAAGCCTTGTTTGCTCCGGTAGGTTCCCGTCATCCGCTCGCTGATGCTCACGTTTGCACAGACCGCTCGAATCTCTGTGAGCGCGGCCAGCGCGACTTTGTCGAGGCGATGCAAGTACCAGTAAGGTGCCAGCGTCCGTACGGCGTCGTCATCGCCTTCGAGAACGTCGCCGAGGCGGGACAGCGCTTCGTCGGACACGCTACTACGGGCGAGCGGCACGTCGTTGGCGGGGTTCAGGGCTGCCGCCCAGGGAATGTCGCCCAGTGTCCGGGCATCGTCACCGATGCAGACCTCGGCAACGCAGGGCATGCCGTTCATGAACGGCGGCTTGTCCTCGGAGTGTGCTGCTGCTGCGGACAACAGCACGAGCGTGACGGCCATTTGCTTGGACGGACTCATCATGGGCTGCCTGTGTCGCGTGGCTCGCGAAATCGAGCGATGGCCGCATCCACCATGCCCTCGGCGTTGCCGCGCTCGAGGTACTGGCGACGCAGGAAGCTGGCATCGCTGCCCGCGCGCGCAATGTTGGCGACATCTCGCAAGGCAGCGCCTGCACCACAGGCCTCGGCGTGCCGGCCAAGGGTATCGACGGTGCTCAGCACATCGTCACGAATCGAGATCGTCTCGTATGTCTTGGGGTGCACGAGCGTGCCGTCGAGGCCGAAGCGACACGCTTGAAAGCGGTTGTAGTTGTAGACCAGGTAATCGCTTTCGGCGGGCGCCGGCTCCGAGCGGTCTGACAGGTAGCTGCAAAGCGCCTGCAGATAGCCCGCCAACGCCGCTGCGCAGTCGACCGTCAGCGGCGTGTCACAGACGCGCAGCTCGATGGTCCCGTACTCCGGCTTCGGTCGAATGTCCCAGTAGAAATCCTTCATGCTCTTGACGATGCCGGTGCGCTCCATCTGGGCGAAGAATTGTTCTTCGAACGCCTGCCAACTGAGCACGAAGGGTGCGCGACCGCTGAGCGGAAACGCGAACACCGAGTTCAAGCGCGCGGAATTGAACAGCGTGTCGTTGCGCTGCACGTAGGGTGAGGAGGCGGCCAGCGCAATGAAGTGCGGCACGTAGCGGTTCAACGCATGCAGCAGATACATCGCCTCGTCGCCCGAACGGCAGCCCACATGCACGTGTTGACCGAAGATGGTGAACTGCTTGGCCAGGTAGCCGTATAACGCCGAGACTTCCTTGAAGCGCGGCTTCGCGAAGATCTTGCGATCGGACCACTGCTGAAACGGGTGCGTGCCGCCCCCGCAAACACCCAGGTTCAGGGTGTCCCCTGCCGTCACCAGCGCGTCGCGGATCTCGTGAAGCTGCCGCAGCAAGCCGCGATGATCGGTCTGAACGTCGGTCGACACCTCGATCATGCTCTGCGTGATCTCCGGGACGACGTTGCCCGGAAAGCGGCGACGCGCGAGCAGGTCGAGCATGTCGGGGCTGGCTTCCACGAGGTCGAAGTTGCTGAGGCTCACAAGCTGCAACTCGAGTTCGACGCCAAGCGTCAAGGGGGCCGAGCTCTTGAAAGGTTCAAGTGGCATGTCACGGCTCCTTCGGATCGTGCGTCTCACCCGCCCATCGCAAGGCCTGCTGCATCACGACCGGCCCGAGGAGTTCGAGCACCAGCGTCGCTGCCGCGAGGGGCGCCAGCTGATCGACGAGATCGATTCCGAGATAGCGCGTGTGCTCCAGCAACAGGATCACGAAGACCGAGATCGGGGTCATCGCCAGACCGGTAAGGGCACCCTTGCGCCACGATGTGCCGCTGGCCCGTGCCAGAGCGGTGACGCTGGCGACCTTTGTGGCGCTGCGCATTGCCACCAGCGCCAGGCCGAGCCCCAGGCCGTCCACAACGCGCGGCCAGGAGAGGGTGGTCGCGATGTAGACGAACAGCACGACCGCCAACAGGTCGCCCAGCGCGCCGAAGTTGCGCTGGGCCTGGCTGAGCGTGACTCTGCGATGGCGCACGACAAAGCCGAACGTCAATGCCGCGAGCAGCGGCGAGAACCGCAGCGCGTGTGTGATGGCCACCAGCAGAATCACCGCGACCGCCAGCGCGACCGTCGCGTCCTGACCAAGGCGCCCCAGCCGTCGCAGCAGTGCGGGCACGCCGACGCCGAAAACGGCGCCGAGGCCGGCCGACATTGCCAGCACAACAACGCTGTTGGACACGGCAGACCACAGGTGGCCCGAGGTGTCGAAGGTCCAGAAGCCGACGATGACCTTGAAGGCGAACACGGCGAGGACGCAGTTTAGGGCCGCGAGGTGCAGCGCTCGCTCCGTCACCTGCCCGGAACTGCGTTGCTCGTTGATCACCCGCATGACCGCGGCCGGCGAGGTGGACATCGACAGAGACGCAAGCAACAACGCCGTGAGTGTCGGCGCCCCGGCCCATCGGGACACCGCGTAGACGCAGGCGAAAGTGACGCCGGCCTCGAGCAAGCCGCTGGCCCCCAGCCACGGATTCGTGACCAACCAGCGGAAATTGATTCGATAGCCGAACTCGAACAGGATCAAACCGAAGGCGATATTGGCCACGAGCATGCCCGGCCCAGTACCGGCGACAGGCAGCAGTCCGAGTTGAGTGTCGGCACAAGCGAATCCCACCAGCCCATACATGCTGACGCGTGGAAGCGATGCCCAGCGGTGCGCCAGTTCGCCACCGACCCAGGCCAGCGCGATCACGATGGGCCAAGCGAGGTCGCTTCCGGACAGTGACTCGATCATCGCGTGCTCGGGCCAACGAGTGAGGTCGCGGTCGATGCCAGAAAGCCGGCGGTCACGCTACCGGGCACGAGCGCGCGCGATGAGCTGCTGCCGAATCTCGACCAGCTTCGCCTTCAGGCGGCGCTCGTTGACCGGGCCGACTCGCAACAGAATCTTCTGCCCCGCCGACAGCGATTCAAATTCGGGATCCGCGAACTGGTATCGAACCCACGGTCGCTCCGACGCAATGGGGCCCTTGACCTCGGTTAGTGTCAACTTGACCCGCTCGGCGGCGTCGGGTGTCGCCAGTAGCTTGTCGATGACCTCGATGAACCGGTCATTGAAGTAGCCCTTCGGATAGCCCAGGTCTCGGTAGGCCTGCTGAAGCATCGGGTACATGCGAACGTAGAGATCGACGGCGCGACCGATGTCGACGGTCTCGACCAGCAGCACGAATGACGTGTAGCGCATGCTGTTGTCGGCGGCGATCACTGCGGCGTCATCGCGCCCTTCGACGGTGAAGCGGCCCTGCGTGGGGTTGATGGGCCACAACATCGGTGCCGCGTGCTCGCGTCCGAGGTTGTCGATGGTCGCGACGAACCGCCGGGCGAATTCATCGGTGTGGAAGAACGACGTAACCGCCTTCTGGCCCATCAACTCGACCAGCGCCTGCGGGATGTCCGCCGCACCCATCGCGGTGGCCGCAGGCGACGGCTCGATCGGATGCACAGTGGTGGGCTCCGCGGAGACGGTCGACGCCGGCACCGACGGTGTGATCGCGGCAGATGCTGGCACCGCTGGCGCCGGTTGGGGCAACGATTGGCTGGGTTTGTTGATCCACAGATAGGCCCCGCCGAGCATCACGAGGACGAAGAGCAAGGCCGCGAGCCAAAGTTCCTTTTTCATGACGGCACCCTGCATTCGTGCAAATAGAGATGGTCGAAACGTCGCCCACGACTCGGGCATCCGCTAGCCCGATCCGTGGTCTTGAACGTGGCAGACATCATCGGGACGCCTCGGACGGCGCGGACTCACCGTCAGCCACCGTCGAAGCACTCCCCTCGAGCCGCGGCTGCGACGGCAGCCGCTGCAGTTGCATGAGTGAGAGCGCACCGTAAAGCGGCGGACTGAGTGTGCGAGAGATCGCGCTGGCAATCAACGCGCAAGCCATCAGGCTCAACACCAGGCCGTGGCCGTCGACCATTTCCATAACAATGATGAACGAGGTCATGGGTGCCTGGGTCGCGGCGGCGAGAAAACCCACCATGCCGAGCGCGATCAGCGTCGACGCCTGAGGATAGTGGGTCAGCAGGGCGACGTCATTGCCGAGTGCCGCGCCGATGGCCAGCGACGGAGCAAAGATGCCAGCAGGAACGCCGGACCACGCCGTGAACCAGGTTGCAACGAACTTGAGCAGAACGTAGACGCCAGGCGCGGTTTCGCCACCTTCGAGCATGAGGCGGGTGTACGAGTACCCGCTGCCAAACGTGGCACCATGCGACACGACGCCAATGACCGCCACCGCCAGGCCACAGCCGCCGGCGAACAGCACCGGCCGGTCACGGCGCCAGCGAGTGAAGCGGTCGCGTGACTGTCCTCCAATGCAGACGACGAGCAAGCGTGCGAAGAGGCCGCCGGCCGCCCCCGCAGCGATCGCCACGAGCAGGCCAGGCAAGAGAAGCGACAGGCTGATGTCGGCAACTCGAATGATGCCGAAGTAGGTGCCGTTGCCGTTGATCGATACGGCCATCACGCCGGCAAAGACGATCCCGCCCACCAGCAATCCGCTGCTGCGTTGCTCGGGGCTTCGCGAGAGTTCCTCGATCGCGAACATGACCCCAGCGAGCGGCGTGTTGAACGCGGCGGCGATGCCTGCCGCCCCGCCAGCAACGAGCAGGCCATGTTCGGTCACGGCCGAGCGCGCGGGCAACCAACGACGCGCCCCGAGCATGACCCCGGCGGCGACCTGGACCGACGGGCCCTCGCGCCCCAACGACAGGCCCGCGAGCAAGCCCCACGTCGTCAGACCGATCTTCGCCAATGTGATCCTGACGGAAACGAACAAGCCTCTCTCGGCGGGGCCGACCGACGGATCCAACGCGGCCATGACCTGTGGGATGCCGGAGCCGGTGGCCCCGGGAACAAAACGTCGAGTCAGCCAGATGATCGCGGCGGCGCAGAGCGGTGTCCAGGCCAGCGGCGCCCACCACCAAATCCTTTGGACATCGAAAAACAGGCCAAGAGCGCGTTCCGTCAGCCAGGTAAACGCGACCACCGTGAGGCCAGCCAACCCAGCCACCGCGATGACGATGGCGCGCGCCCACCAGACGCGCCAATCGGCGAACTCCCTTTTGACGGCCGAGGCGATGTGGGGGTCGTGCTTCATGTCACCTCGGTGCGGCGCACTGTCACTATGATTGACCGATGCCAAGAAAAACGGAATCGAGCCGACCAACCGCCGCCCAAGTGCGCGCCCTGGAGGGGCCCCTCAACGAGCCGGCAACCCGGGTTCTGCGGCGCTTTAGGTTGGTCTTCAACGCGGTCAAGACGCACTTCCGGCAGGTCGAGAAGACAGCTGGCGTCGGCGGCGCGCAGCTCTGGGCCTTGAGTCTGATTCGCGACGCGCCTGGCATGGGCGTCAATGACCTCGCCAGGGCGATGGATGTGCATCAGTCGACGGCGAGCAATCTCGTCAAGTCGCTCGCAGAGCAGGGAATGATCGTGGTGGCGAAGAACAGTTCAGATCGCCGCACCGTGCAATTGCGAACGCTGCCGGCCGGGGCCAGAGTGCTGCGACGGGCACCCGAGCCGTTCACCGGGGTCTTGCCCGATGCGCTCAACAGCCTCGACGTCAAGACGCTCGCACGACTTGAGAAGGACCTCGGCAAACTGATTGAGGCACTCGATGTGGACGAACGCGATGCCGGCATTCCACTCGGCCAGCCGTAGGCGAAAGGCTGCCTCACTGACGAATTGATCACCTTGCGGGGTAGACGACGTCGGCGCGTCGGTTCTGCGCCCAGGCCGCCTCATCGTGACCGGTCGCCTTGGGCTTCTCTTTGCCCCAACTGATGGCTTCCATCTGCGTGTC
>JBDUAG010000230.1:0-6313 GCA_040004785.1 Burkholderiales bacterium
CGATGCGCAGGAACATCTGCTGGTCGAGCGCGTTGTGGTGCGTGACGAACGGCTTCGCGTTCGCCCCGCCCGGGATCGGGTGCAGCATTGGCGTCTCCACTTCCATGAAGTGGTGCTCGACCATGAACTGCCGGATCGAGCTCAGCGCCTTGCTGCGGGCCGCGAAACGCGCGCGCGACTCGGGGTCGGTGATCAGGTCGACGTAGCGCTGGCGGTACTTCTGCTCTTGGTCAGCCATGCCGTGGAACTTGTCCGGCAGCGGGCGCAGGCTCTTGGTCAGCAGGCGCAGCGAGGTCACGCGCACCGAGAGTTCGTCGGTCTTGGTCTTGAAGAGCGTGCCTTCGGCGCCGAGGATGTCGCCCAGGTCCCAGCGCTTGAATGCGGTGTAGGCGTCTTCGCCGATCGCATCGCGCGTGACGAACAGCTGGATCTGGCCGGTGCCATCCTGCAAGGTGCCAAAGCTCGCCTTGCCCATCACGCGCTTGAGCATCAGCCGACCCGCCACGCTGACCTTGATGCCCAGCGGCTCCAGCTCATCGTTCGGCTTGGCATCGTGCTGGCGCAGCAGTTCGGCGGCGCGCTGGCCGGGCTTGAAGTCGTTCGGGAACGCAATGCCTTGCTGGCGAATGGCGGCGAGCTTCTCGCGGCGCTCGGTGATCAGCTGGTTTTCGTCGGACATGGGGTACTTTCGGTGAACCGGCGATTTTAGGGGTGCACGGGGCAGCGGGAGCACGTCCCTTAAACTCGCGGGCTACCCGCCCATGCACACCCACCGCCCCTCCGTCACCGATCGCAAGGTTCGCTTCGCCGTGCTCGGCTGCGGCCGCATCGCGGGCAACCACCTCGATGCGATCGCCCAGCATGCCGAGCGTTGCGAGCTGGTCGGCGTGTGCGATACCGACTCCGCCGCACTCGCCGCAGCCGTCGCCCGCACCGGCGCGCCAGGCTTCGCCTCGCTGACGGCGATGCTCGCCGGCAGCCAACCCGATTGCGTCGTCATCGCCACGCCGAGCGGCCTGCACGCCCAACAGGCGCAGGAGATCGCCGCTGCCGGTCTCGACGTGATGACTGAGAAGCCGATGGCGACGCGCTGGTCCGACGGCCTCGCGATGGTGCGGGCCTGCGACGACGCCGGCGTGCGCCTTTTCGTCGTCAAGCAGAACCGCCGCAACCGCACCTTGCAGCTGCTGAAGCAGGCGGTCAGTGCGGGCCGCTTCGGCCGCGTCTACATGGTCACCGTGAACGTGTTCTGGACCCGCCCGCAGGCCTACTACGACAGCGCCGCGTGGCGCGGCACCTGGGAGTTCGACGGCGGTGCGTTCATGAACCAGGCCAGCCACTACGTCGACCTGCTCGACTGGATCGTTGGCCCGGTCGAGAGCGTGATGGCCTACACCGGCACGCTGGCGCGTGACATCGAAGTCGAGGACACCGGCGTGGCCGCGCTCAAATGGCGCAGCGGCGCGATCGGCTCGGTCAACGTCACGATGCTGACCTACCCGAAGAACCTCGAGGGCTCGATCACGATCCTGGGCGAGAAGGGCAGCGTGCGTGTCGGCGGCGTGGCCGTGAACGAGATCCAGCACTGGGTCTTCGACACGCCGCACGCGATGGATGCGCAGCGCGAAGACGCCAGCTACCAGACCACCTCGGTCTACGGCTTCGGCCACCCGCTGTACTACGACAACGTGATCCGCACGCTGCGCGGCGAGACCCTGCCCGAGACCGACGGCCGCGAAGGGCTGAAGTCGCTGGAGCTGCTGATCGCGATGTACCGCTCGGCGCGCGACGGGCGCAAGGTCAACCTGCCTCTTGAGTATTGAGCGAGGCCGAGATGCCGACCGTGATTCACCCCTCGGCCATCGTCGATGACGGCGCGGTGCTGGGCGAGGGCTGCCGCGTCTGGCACTTCGCGCACATCAGCGCCGGCGCGCGCATCGGCCGCGGCTGCTCGTTCGGGCAGAACGTGTTCGTCGCCAACGACGTGCGCATCGGCAACAACGCGAAGATCCAGAACAACGTGTCGGTGTATGACGCCGTCACGCTCGAAGACGATGTGTTCTGCGGCCCGAGCATGGTGTTCACGAACGTCCACAACCCGCGCGCCGCGGTGGCGCGCAAGAGCGAGTACCGGCCGACCCTGGTGAAGCGCGGCGCGACGCTGGGCGCGAACTGCACGATCGTCTGCGGCACGACGGTCGGGCGCCATGCCTTCGTCGGCGCCGGTGCGGTGGTGAGCCGCGACGTGGCCGACTTCGCGCTCGTCGTCGGCGTTCCCGCGCAGCCGATCGGCTGGATGAGCCGGCACGGCGAGCGCCTGACCTTCGTCGACGGCGCCGCCGCGTGCCCGGCCACCGGTGAACGCTACGTGTTGCGCGATGGCGTGTGTTCCATGCTCGACGAGGTGGCGACGTGAGCACCAAGATCGAATTCATCGATCTCAAGGCCCAGTACGCGGCGCTGAAGGACAGCATCGCCGAGCGCATGCAGCGCGTGCTCGACCACGGCCAGTACATCATGGGGCCCGAGGTCAAGGAGCTCGAAGCGCAGCTCGCCGCCTACACCGGCGCCACGCACTGCATCACCGTCGCGAGCGGCACCGAGGCGCTACTGATCTCGTTGATGGCACTCGGCATCCGGCCCGGCGACGAGGTCATCACGACGCCGTTCACCTTCGCCGCCACCGCCGAGATGATCGTGCTGATCGGCGCTGTGCCGGTGTTCGTGGACATCGAGCCCGACACCGCGAACATCGACGCCGGGCTGATCGAGGCCGCGATCACGCCGCGCACGAAGGCGATCATGCCGGTCGGCCTCTACGGCCAGTGCGCCGACATGGACGACATCAACGCGATCGCCGCGCGCGACGGCCTTGCGGTGATCGAGGACGCGGCGCAGAGCTTCGGCGCCACCTACCAGGGCCGCAAGAGCTGCAACCTCAGCACGCTCGGCTGCACCAGCTTCTTTCCGAGCAAGCCGCTGGGCTGCTATGGCGACGGCGGCGCCGTGTTCACCAGCGACGACGCGCTGGCGCAGGCCTGCCGCGAGATCCGCGTGCATGGGCAGAGCGCGCGCTACACCCACACCCGCGTCGGCGTCGGCGGGCGCATGGACACCCTGCAGTGCGCCGTCGTGCTCGCCAAGCTCGAACGTTTCGAGAGGAGCTCGCGCAGCGCGTCGCCCTCGGCGCGCGCTACGGCGCGCTGCTCGCCGATGTGCCCGGCGTTCGCCTGCTCGCCCAGCGCGCGGATCGCGATTGCGTGTGGGCGCAGTACACCGTGTTCGTCCCGCACCGCGCCGAGGTGCAGGCGGAGTTGAACGCGCAGGGCATCCCGACCGCGGTTCACTATCCCCGCCCGCTGCATCGTCAACCGGCCTATGCGCATCTGCACCAAGGCCCAGACCTCGTGCACAGCGACAGCGCCGCCGCGCAGGTGCTGAGCCTGCCGATGAGCGCCGACCTGACGCACGCCGATCAGGAGCGCGTGGTCGCGGCGCTGGTTCGCGCGCTGTCGCCATCCGCGTGATGCCGCCGGTGGACTTCTCGGCGCTCTACGACGAGCACCCCGAGTACGTCGCGCGGCGCACCGGCGGCTCGATCGAGCAGGCGCAGGTCGACATCGAGGTGCGGTTGTTCAAGCTGCCGCAACTGCTGAACGTGCTCCCCGCCGGGCCGCCGCTGCAGCGCGTGCTGGAGATCGGCTGCGCCACCGGCGAGCTGATTGCGGCGATGCCGGCGGTGCAGCGTGTCGGGCTCGACATCTCTGCGGCCAACATCGCCGCTGCGCGCGCCCGCTTCCCCGAGGTCGAGTTTCGTTGCGGCGATTTTCGCGGCGCGGGCCTGGCCGGCTTCGATGCCGTGATCTTGAGCGACGTGCTGGAGCATGTGCCCGACGACGCCGCGTTCCTGCGCGACGCGGCGCAGCTCGGCGACCTCGTGCTCGTGAACCTGCCGCTCGAGGACAACTGGCTCAACCACCGCCGCCCCTACGGGCCGGGCGACGTGTCGGGCCACCTGCGTCGCTATGCGCTGGCCGATGGCCTCGCGCTGTTCGACCGTGCCGGCCTCGACGTGGTCGCGCATGCGCAGGTCTGGGTCCACGAGACGCCGACCGATGCGGCGCGCCGCGCGCTGCGCCGCGAGCGCCTGGGCGCGCAGTATTCGGGGAGCGCCCCGGCGCGCCTCGCGAAGCAACTGGTGTTCGCCACGGCCGGCGCCGTGCCCGCATTCGGCCGGCGGCTGTTGGCGTCGAACCTGTTTGCCGCGGCTCGCCTGCGGAAAGCACGGTGAGCCTGAAGCGCCAGCTGCTGGTCTCGTTCGGCCTGCAGGGCGTGGGTGCGGCCGCGGTGCTGCTGGCCACCTTGGTGCTTGGCGCGCGCCTCGGCCCGGAAGTGCAGGGCGGGTTCAGCCGCATCAAGGCCGAGGTCGAGTTCGTCGCCGCGTTCGCGATGTTCGGCCTGCCGCAGGCGCTGTTCTTCTACGTCAAGTCGGGTGCGATGAGCACGCACACGGCCTTGCGCTGGGCGTTTGGCTGCGCGCTGCTGGCGCTGCCGCTCGCCGCAGCTTACGCGCTGTGGTACCGCGTCGATGACAACGCCGTGTCGATCGCGCTGCTGAGCCTGGCGGTCGCGGCGGTTGTGGCGCACGGCCAGTTGCGTGCGTTGCTGCTGGTGCGCGAACGCACCGTCTGGTTCAACGTCATCACCGCGTTGCCGCAGCTGCTGGTGCTGCTCGGCGTGCTGCACATCGTGACGCGCGGTGGGGTCGAGACGCCCGCATGGTTCGCGCTGTTCGCGCTCGCCTTCGCGGTGGCCGCGGCGATCTCTTGGTGGCGGCTGCGCGCGGCGCCGCGTGGACGGGTCTCGACCGGCGTCGGTTGGCGCGCGCTCGGCCACTACGGCCTGGCGGCCTGGCTGACGGCAGCGCTCGCCACCGCGGCGATCCTGCTGGTGCAGCGCTGGGTCGAGGTCGCGCATGGCCGTGTCGCGCTCGGCCAGTTCGCGATGGCGATGACGCTGGTGCAGGTGCCGCTGACGCCGATCAGCTATGCCGCGCCGCTGCTGCTGCGACGCTGGATGGAACAGCCCGGCGCTGCCGTCTCGCGCCGCGTCGCCGGTGCGGTGTTCGCCGCGCTGCTGAGCGCTGCCGCGCTCGTGTGGCTCGCCGCCGGTGCATGGCCCGACCTCGGGCTCGGCCCGGCCTACGCCGGCACGACGCAAGCCCTCGCGGTGCTGCTCGCTGGCGGCGCGGCCGAAGCCGCCTCACGCGTGCTGACGGTGCAGGCGAGCGCGAGCGGCCTGCCTTGGATCGCGGTGCGCGCCGAGGTCGCGCGCTGGGCCGTGCTCGGCGTGGGCTGGCTCGCGCTGCCCGCGCCCGCATTGCTGCCGGTGTGCGCGCTCTGGGCCGTGGGCGCGTGGGCTGCGGCTGCGGTGTTCGTCTGGCACTCGCGCGCCGATGCGCAAGGGCGCCCGGAATGACCCGCATCGCCCTGCTCGGCCCGGCCAACTCGATCCACCTGCAGCGCTGGGCGCATGCGCTGATCGAGCGCGGGCACGCCGTCAGCGTGCTGTCGCAGCATCCTTGCGATCGACAACTGCTGCCGAGCGCGGCGAATGTCTTCATGCTGCCGCGCAACAGCGCGCTCGGCTACTTCACGAACGCGCTGCGCGTGCGCGAGGTGCTCGGTGCCTGGCGCCCCGATGTGCTCAACGCGCACTACGCCAGCGGCTACGGCACGACCGCTGCGCTGAGCGGCGTCCGGCCGGTGCTGCTCTCGGTGTGGGGCAGCGATGTGTTCGACTTCCCGTATGAGAGCGCGTTCAAGGCCCGCTTGATCCGAGGCAACCTGCGCCGCGCGACCGCGATCGCGAGCACCAGCCACGCGATGGCGCGGCAGGTGCAGCGCCTCGTGCCGGCGCTCACCGACATCGCGGTGACGCCGTTCGGCGTCGACCTCGCGCGCTTCGCGCCCGATCTGTCGGGCCGCACGCGCGGGCAGCTGACGATCGGCATCGTCAAGTCGCTCGCGCCGAAGTACGGCGTGGACCTGCTGTTGCGCGCCTTCGCAGGACTGGTCGCGGACGCCGAGGTGAAGGCGCTGCCCGACGACTGCCGCCTGCACGTCGTCGGCGACGGTCCGCAGCGCGCGGAACTCGAATCGCTCGCGCGCGAACTCGGCATCGCGTCGCGCGTCGAGTTCGCCGGCGCCGTGCCGCATGCCGACGTGCCAGCGTGGCTCAACCGCTTCGATGTGTACGCCGCGCCGAGCCGGCTCGACAGCGAGAGCTTCGGCGTCGCGGTGATCGAGGCCAG
>JBDUAG010000231.1:0-6298 GCA_040004785.1 Burkholderiales bacterium
GTGTGCTCGTAGCCGTCGTGCGTGTAGCCCCAGACCGCGTTCAGCAGCTGCGCGCGCGAGAACACATGGCCGGGGTGCATCGCGAAGTGCAGCAGCAGGTCGAACTCGAGCGCGGTGAAGTCGATCAGCGCGCCGCGGCAGCGCACCTGGCGCTTGGCCGGCAGGATCTCCAGCTCGCCGCTGCGGATCGCCGCGGCGCGGCCCGGCGCCTGGGCATTGGCCTGCGCGGCCGCGAGCAGGTCGGCGCGGCGCAGCAGCGCCTTCACACGCGCCAGCAGCTCGGCGAGCGAGAACGGCTTGGTCAGGTAGTCGTCCGCGCCCAGCTCCAGCCCCAGCACGCGGTCGAGTTCGGTGGACTTGGCGGTGAGCATCAGGATCGGCGTCGCGCTGCCGCGCGCGCGCAGCGCCTTGCAGACCTCCAGCCCGTCCATGCGCGGCATCATCAGGTCGAGGATCAGCAGGTCGGCGGGCTGCTGCATCTGCTGCGCCAGCGCCTGCTCGCCGTCGCCGACGGCCGAGACCTCGTAGCCCCCCGTGCGCAGATTCATCACCAGCAGGTCGCGGATGTCGGTCTGGTCTTCGGCAACGAGGATGTGCGCAGGCATGCCTGATTGTCGGCCGGCGGAACGCCGTTCTTACGCAAATGTGATCTGGCTGTGAGGTTCGGTGAGGCTGGCGCGAGGTGCGGCGACCAAAGTTCATGCATCGACAACGCGGAGCCCGCCACCATGATCCTCACCGCCTCGCAGCCTTGCTTCACGCCCACCGTCTCGTGGACCGAAATGGTCTCGCACCGCAGCTACCTGGTGCGCTTCGCCAAAGCCAAGCTGCGCGACCCGCTGATGGCCGAGGACGCGGTGCACGACGTGTTCGAAGCCGTGCTGTCGGGCCGCGCGGTGTTCGCCGGTCGCGCGGCGCTGCGTTCATGGCTGACCGCGGTGCTGAAGAACAAGATCGTCGATTCGGTGCGCCGCAATGTCGGCATGGACTCGCTCGACGACATCGACGCCGAAGGCAGCCCGGCCCACGCCATCGAGTGCCCGCAACCGCGCCCCGACGAGATCGCCGAGCAGCAACAGCTGCTGTCGATCGCGCTGCAGCGCATCGAAGCCCTGCCGCAAGGCCTGCGCGACGTGATGCGGCTGCGCGTGCTCGAAGAGCAAAGCACCGAGGACGTCTGCCGCGAGCTCGGCATCAGCGAGGACAACCTGTTCGTGCGGCTGCACCGGGCGCGCAAGCAGCTGCTGTCGTGAGGCGCCGCTACGGCGTGTCGAGCAACCGGTACGGCGGCCGCGCCGTACCACCGGGGTAGTCGATCGCGATCGCCTGCTGAACGTCCGGGAAGGCGCGGGCAAACGCTTCGAGCGCCGGCCCCAGCGCCGGATCGGGCACGCAGCCTTCGATGTAGACGACGCGGCCCTGCACCGTCACCCACAGCGTCGTGCGCATGTACGGGTTCGAGGTCGCCAGCGCGGTCTTGATCGCCTTGGCGATGTCGGCATCGTGCAGGTAGAAGTTCGGGCGCGCACATTGCCCGGCGAGCCAGCAGGTCGTGCCCTTCTCGGCGCGGTGATGCGACTGCACGCGCCGTTCGTCCTCGGTGATTCGCGGGCCGGCCGGCACCGGGCAGCTCGACAGCGCGTCCGAGATCTGGAAGAACGGATCGTCGAACCAGTTCTGGCGTTCGGGCGCCGGCTGCGACGAAGCCGGCACAGGCCATGCGAGGGCAGCCAGCAGGAGCGGACGTAACATCGTCACGAATCATCTCACTGCTCTCTCACCGTTCGTCGAAAGGTCACCCATGCCCACGCTCATCCCCGCCACGCTGATCCCCGGCGACGGCATCGGCCCCGAGATCGTCGAGGCCACGCTCGCCGCGCTGGACGCGCTCGGCGCCCCGTTCGAGTGGGACCGCCAGATCGCCGGCCTCGAAGGCGCGACGACCGCCGGCGATCCGCTGCCCGCCGCCACGCTCGCGAGCATCCGTCGCACCCGGCTGGCGCTGAAAGGCCCGCTGGAAACGCCCTCGGGCGGCGGCTACCGGTCGTCGAACGTGCGGCTGCGCGAGGAGTTCCAGCTCTACGCCAACCTGCGACCGGCGCTGACGATCACGCCCGGCGGGCGCTTCGACAAGATCGACCTCGTCGTCGTGCGCGAGAACCTCGAAGGCCTCTACATCGGCCACGAGCACTACGTGAAGATCGACGACGACCCGCACGCTGTGGCAATGGCCACCGGCATCAACACCCGCGCCGGAAGCCGGCGCCTGCTCGAGTTCGCGTTCGAGCACGCGGTGCGGACCGGCCGCAAGAAGGTCACGATCGTGCACAAGGCCAACATCATGAAGGCGCTCACCGGCATCTTCCTGGAGACCGGCCTCGAGCTGTACGAGCGCCAGTACAAGGGCAAATTCGTGCTCGACACCGTGATCATCGATGCCTGCGCGATGAAGCTGGTGCTGAACCCGTGGCAGTTCGACGTGCTGGTGACGACGAACCTGTTCGGCGACATCCTCTCCGACCTGGTTGCCGGGCTCGTCGGCGGGCTGGGCATGGCGCCGGGCGCGAACATCGGCGCCGATGCGGCGATCTTCGAGGCCGTGCACGGCTCGGCGCCCGACATCGCCGGCCAGGACAAGGCCAACCCGACAGCGCTGCTGCTCGCCGCCGCGATGATGCTGGATCATGTCAAGTTGACCGAGATGGCGACGCGGCTGCGCCAGGCGATCAACGCCACGCTGAACATCGACATGGTGCGCACCGGTGATCTGGGCGGTAGCGCGGGGACGAAGGCGTTCACGAGCGCGCTGGTGAGCCGCATCACCAAGGGTTGACTGCGGTCGGGGTGATCGCTCGAATCGGGCCGTCAATGGCGCGTTGATCGGCCGATCGTGGCGCGCGTGGGGGTGCGATTCTGCCGGCCTGATGAATCCGACCCCGGCCGACACCCATCTCGCGAGCTGGCTTCACACGCTGAAGTTCAAGGTCATCGCGATGACGGTCGGCACCGCCGTGCTGGCCGCCGTGGCCAGCACCCAGCTGGCGCTCACCACCACGCAGGCCGACCTCAAGCGGCTGTTGCTGGCGAACGAACGCGACGACGGCGAACGCATGGCCGTGATGCTGGCCAGCAAGCTCGGGACGCTCAAGCTCTCGCTCGAGGCGGCGGCCACCAAGGTCAGCCCGGCCGAATTGCAGGATCCAGCCGCGATGGCGCGGAGCCTGGTCGCCATGCCGACCCTGTCGGTGATGTTCGACAGCGCGTTCGCGGCGTCGATGGATGGCACGATGGTGGCGCGGGTCCAGCAAGGCATGGCGCGCACGGAACGCCCGAATATCGCCGACCGGGACTACTTCGCGCGGGCACTGCAATCCGACATCCCGGTCGTCTCGGAACCGCTGCTCAGCCGCGTCACGAATGCGCCGACCGTGATCGTCGCGGCGCCAGTGTTCGGGCCCGACGGGCGCCACGTCGGCGTGCTCGCCGGCTCGGTCGCCTTGCGCTCGGCACGCTTGTTTTCCAACCTCGCCGGCATGAGTTCGGCCGATGGCTCGCGCACGCTGGTGATGAACCGCGCGGGGGTGCTGCTCGCCCACCCGGATGCGGAACGCATGCTCCGCCAGGCCGCCGACGAGCCCGGCCTGGCGGCGCCGCTCGCGCGCTGGCGCGCGGCAGGCCGCCCGATCGAGACGCACGGCGAGGCCATGCTGGCGGACGGCTACATGGTCTCGATGGCCGGCATCCCGACCTCTGACTGGCTGCTGGTGCACATCACCCCCGAAGCCACGGCGCTCGCGCCGGTGGCGGCCGCCGCGCGCACGGCCTGGCGGGCAGCGCTGGGCGTGGGTCTGGCCGCCGGCCTGCTCGCCGGGTTGATGGCCTGGCACCTGACCCGCCCGATCTCGCGCCTGCACGAGCGGGCCGAGCACCTGTTGACCGAAGACGCCCAGCCGGACCTGGCCTGGCCACAGGAGCGCGGTGAGGTCGGCCGGCTTGCACTCGTGTTCCAGCAAGTCGTGAAGCAGCGGCAGGCACGCGAGCATGAGACCCAGGCCCTGCTGCGACAGCTGGAGGCGGTGCTGGACCACGCCGACGACGGCATCGCGCTGACGCGCAACGGCCGGTTCGAGCTCGTCAGCCGGCAGTTCTGCCACATCTTCCGGGGCGAGCCGGAAGGGTTCATCGGCAAGACGACCGACATCATCCACGCGTCGGAGGCGGCCTTCACGGCCTTCTCGGAGCTGGCGCTCGCCGCGTTCACGGCGCACGGCGCCTTCGATGGCGAGTTCGAACTGGTGCGGCTCACCGGCCAGTCGTTCTGGTCGCGCATGCGCGGCCGGGCGATCGCCCCCGGAGACCGTTCGCAAGGCACGATCTGGACCGTGGAGGACGTGACCGCAACCCGCGAGCACCGCGAGCGCCTGTCGTGGACATCGAGCCACGACTCGCTCACCGGGCTGACCAATCGTGCCGCCTTCGAGGTGCTGCTCGAGCGGGCGAGCGCACGCGCCGCGAACGAGCCGTTCTGCGCCCTCTTCATCGACCTCGACCGCTTCAAGCAGGTCAACGACACCGGCGGCCATGCCGCGGGCGATGCGCTGCTGCGCGATGTGGCGCAGGTGCTCGCGGCCCAGGTGCGCCGATCGGACACGGTGGCGCGGCTGGGCGGCGACGAGTTCGCGGTGCTGCTGGATCGCTGCCCGGTCGGGCAGGCGCAGCTGATCGCCGAAAAGATGCGCAGCGCCGTGGTGGCCTACGAACTCGTCTGGGAAGGCCGCACGCACAGCGTGGGCGCCAGCATCGGCCTGGTGCCGGTGGACACATCGCTCGCCACGGGCACCCAAGTGCTGCGCGCGGCCGATGCTGCCTGCTACGCCGCCAAGCGCCAGGGCCGCAACTGCGTCGCGGTGCACATGGCAGCGTGAGCCCGAAGCGTCAGACCGGGTCGGTCAGCCTGCGCACGAAGCGCACCGGCCTCGCCGGGCTCGGCATCCGCGCCCGCAGCTGACCGCAGCCGCCTTCCACGTCCTGCCCCGCAGACTGCCGCAGTTTCGTGAGCACGCCGCGCTGGTGCAGCGTGCGAGCGATGCGCGCCGCGCGTTCGGCCGGCGGCCGCCTGAACTCGAGCCCGTCCACCTTGTTGTACGGGATCATGTTCAGCAGCGCGTACTTGCCGCGCAGCAGGCGCACGAGGCCATCGAGCTCGTCGTCGCCGTCGTTGATGCCTTCGAGCAGCGTCCACTGGTACTGGATCGGGTAGCCGGTCGCACGCGCGTAGCGCTCGCCGAGCTCGACCAGCTCATCCGGCGCGATCACCGGTGCGCGTGGCATCAATCGGGCGCGCAGCTCGGCGTGCGTCGAATGCAGCGACAAGGCCAGCGCCGGCTTCACGCGGCCCAGCGGCAACCGCTCGAAGACGCGGCGGTCGCCGACCGTCGAGAACACCAGGTTCTTGTGGCCGATGCCGCCCTCGGCGCCGAGCAGTTCGATCGCCTCGATCACGTTGTCGAGATTGTGCGCCGGCTCGCCCATGCCCATGAACACGACCTTGCGCACCGGGCGCAGCGTCCGTGCCAGCACGACCTGCGCGACGATCTCGGCGCTGCCGAGTTGACGCAGCAATCCGCCCCGGCCGGTCATGCAGAACACGCAACCGACCGCGCAGCCGACCTGCGTCGAGACGCACAGGGCGTCGCGCGGCAGCAGGACGCTCTCGACCGTCTGGCCATCGGCGAGCGCGACCAGCAGCCGCGCCGAGCCGTCCTCGCCCGGGTGTCGGGAGTGCAGCCGCGCCAGGCCGTGCAGCTCGGCCTCGATGGAAGGGAGCGCGTCGCGCACGGTCAGCGGCAGGAAGTCCTCGGGCTTGCGCTTGCCGCCGCCCTGCGGCAAGGCGTTGACCCACAGGCGCAGCACGCGGTGCTCGTGCAGCGGCAATGCGCCGTGCGCCCGCAGGCGCTCGCGGAGGTCTTGGATGCGCATCGGGCTCGTGCGCTGGTCACTCGCCGCCGGCGATCCAGGCCGCGGCGCGCTCCGCGATCATCAGGGTCGGCGAGTTGGTGTTGCCGCTGGTGATGGTGGGCATCACGCTCGCATCGGCGACGCGCAGGCCCTTCACCCCGTGCACGCGCAGGCGCGCATCGACGACGGCCATCGGGTCGGCCGCCGGGCCCATCTTGGCGGTGCCGACGGGGTGGAAGATCGTCGTGCCGATGTCGCCGGCGAGCTTGGCGAGCTCGTCGTCGGTCTGGAACTGCACGCCGGGCTTGACCTCTTTCGGCTGGAACGGCGCCAGCGCCGG
>JBDUAG010000232.1:0-6296 GCA_040004785.1 Burkholderiales bacterium
CCCACGACCTCGCCGCCCTGGATCGCGACCTGGCTCGCACCGCGTGCGAGTTCGTCGGCCTGGTGCGCGTTTTCGGCGTTGTGGTTCACGGTCGAACCGAGCTGCTGCATGGACGCCGTCGTCTGCTGCAGCGCACTGGCCTGCTGCTCGGTGCGGGCCGACAGGTCGCTGTTGCCACTGGCGATCTCGGCGCTGGCCGTGGCCACGCCTTCGGAGCCCTGGCGCACCGTGGCGACCACGCGCGACAGGCTCGCCTGCATCTCCTTCAGGCTCGCCATCAGGCTGGTCGAGTCGCCGCGCGCCAGTGCGATCGGCGTCGTCAGATTGCCGCTCGCCACCGCACGCACCAGCTCGACCGCCACGCGCGGCTCGCCGCCGAGCTGGCGCCGCACGCCGCGCGTGATCGCGAGCGCCAGGCACAGGCCGATGCACAGCGAGCCCAGCACCAGCGCCAGCACCCACAGGCGCGCTACCCGGTAGGTACCGGCGGCGTGGTCGCCCGCCGCCGCGCCACGCTCGAACGCGAAGGCGGTGAGCCGATCGAGCGCGCCGATGGTGTCGTCGGCCGTCATCTTGGAGGCGCCTTCACCGATGTCGCGCGCATCGTCCTGCTTGCCGGCACGGCCGAGTTCGACCACGCGCTTGTTCGACGCGAGGTAGTCCTTCCAGCCCTTGGTCACGCCGTCCAGCAGCTTGCGCTCGTCGGCTGAGCTGGGCGCAGCACCCGCGTCGGCGAGGTTCTTGTCGACGACCTTGACGGCAGCCGCCATCTTTTCCTCGTACTCGCTCATGTAGCCGGCGTCTGCGGCGTGGGAGTGCTTGACCTCGAATTCACGCACTTCCAGGATCGCCGCGCGCGCGGTCGTCAGGTGCCCGATTTCGGGCAACCACCGGGTCGCCAGCTCATCCGACGCCTGATGCACCCGACTCAGCGACACGTACGAAATGCCTCCGAGCGCCGCCGTCAGCAGCAGCACCGTCAGGAACGATGAGATCAGCTTGCCGCCGAGCGACATCCGACCCAGGTGACTGAACAGACGGCCGAGGAACTTCATTTCTTGAAGCCCACGTAGGTGACGCCGATGACCTTGCCGCCGTCGCCCTTGATCGGGTTGTAGCAGGCTGCGAACGGCGTGCCCAGCACGTCGACATCGCCGCAGAACGACTGACCCTTGGAGACCGCCTCGTAGGCCTTGGCGCGTGCCAGCGCCGTGCCGACGCCGCGCTTGCCTTCGGGAGTGAGCACATTGGTGCTGACGCGGACGAAATCGTCGCCATCCTTCACGAACACGGTGGCGGTGGCACCGGTCGTCTTCTTGATCTCGTCGACAACGTCGTAGTTGTTGTTGATCTTGCGCGTGCCGAAGAAGATTGCGGGCACCGCCTTGTCGCCGGCCTTGTCGCTGCCTTCGACCTTGGGCGCACCGATCTGGGCCAGGCGCGCGTCGAGCGCGTCGATGGTGGCCTTGGGATCGTTGGCATGGGCGTGACCCGAGGCGACGGCGAGCGCGGTGGCGATGACGAGGCTTAAGTTTTTCATGAGGCGTCCAAACGAAGGGAAGGGTTGAGGATCGGATCCGAATGCTCGACAAGCGGGGAGCATGGGCTCAACTTCGGCATGAAGGCGCGCGACTTTAGGCGAACCCCTACACGAAGTTGGACCCAGCCGCCCGGTCATCGGCGACAGGCCCGATGCGGGCGCCGCCGCACCGGGATAATCTCCGCGTTGCACGAATCCGCGCCAGCCGTCACCTGGGCCCTCATGAAACCAATCGTCCTGCCCCTTTCAATTGCCGCCGCGGTGCTGGTGCTGGGGTGCTCGAAGCAGGCCGAGGCACCGCCCCATGTGTTGAACACGCCGCCGCCGCCGAGCGCCACGGTCAGCGCGCCCGCCGAGGCCGGCATCGCGTGGCGTCACGCCTCGAACGATGCCGACGTCGATGCCGCCTTCGCGCAGGCCAAGGCCGAGGCCAAGCCGGTGTTCGTCTACTGGGGTGCCAAGTGGTGCCCGCCGTGCAACCAGGTGAAGGCCACGCTCTTCAACCGGCAGGATTTCATCGAGCGTTCGCGCGCCTTCGTGCCGGTCTACGTCGATGGCGACAGCCCGGGCGCGCAGAAGCTCGGCTCGCGTTTCAAGGTAAGCGGCTACCCGACGATGGTCTTGTTCAACCCGCAGGGCGCCGAACTCACGCGCCTGCCCGGCGAGGTCGAGGGCGAGCGCTACACGCAGGTGCTGACGCTCGGGATGAACGCGCAGCGGCCGGTCAAGGACGTGCTGGCGCAGGTCAAAAGCGGCGGCCTGAGCGCGAACGACTGGCGCCTGCTGGCATTCTATTCGTGGGACACCGATGAGCAACAGCTCGTGCCGAAAGGCGGTGTGCCTGCGCTGCTGAAGCAGCTGGCCGATGCCTGCCCCGCCGATCAACCCGACATCGCCGCGCGGCTGCGTCTCAAAGCACTCGCTGCGGTCAACGAGAAAGCGCCGGCGCGCCCTGACGCGGCCGCGCAGGCGACCGTGCTCGCGCTGCTGGCCGACGCCAGCGCCGCGCGCGTGCACCTCGACATGCTGACCAACTTCGCGCCCGACATCACCCGCGCGCTCAGCCGCCCCGGCTCGCCGCAGCGCGCCGAGCTGCTGACGGCGTTCGACGCTGCGTTGAAGCGCTTCGAGGCCGACACCACGCTGTCGCGTACCGACCGCATGCAGGCGCTGATCGCGCAGGTTGATCTGGCGCGCATCGAGGCGAAGAAGAATGCTGCGGTGAAGCTGCCCGAACCGTTGCTCGCCGACATCCGCGAGCAGACCGCCCGCGCCGACCGCGAGATCACCGATGGCTACGAACGCCAGGCCGTGATCACCGCAGCCGCCTATTTGCTCGACCAGGCCGGCCTGGCCGCGGAATCCGACGCGCTGCTGAAGGCGAACCTGGCGAAGAGCCATTCGCCGTACTACCTGATGAGCGAGCTCGCAAGCAACGCGAAGAAGCGCGGCGACAAGACCGAGGCGCTGCGCTGGTACGGCGACGCGTTCAACGCGAGCGAAGGCCCGGCGACGCGGCTGCAGTGGGGCGCGAGCTACGTGAACGCGCTGGTCGAGCTCGCACCACAGGACGAGACGCGCATCGAGAAGGTCGCCGGCCAGCTGTTCACCGAGGCGGCGAAGCAGCCGGATGCGTTCTACGAGCGCAGCGGGCGTGCGTTGCAGCGCGTCGGCACAAAGCTGCAGGCGTGGAACAAGGCCGGCGCGCATGCCGGCCCACTCAAGCGGCTGCAAACGCAGCTCGACGGTCTGTGCGCGCCGCTCGACAAGAACGAGCCGCAGCAGGCGCGCTGCGCCGCATTGCTGAAGCCCTCGGTGAAAGCCGTCGTGTGAGGCGTTGCCTCGCCTTGCTGCTGGCGCTCGTCGCCGGCCCGCTGTTCGCGGCCGATGGATTGGCCACCGAGAAGTGGGTGCATGCCTACGCCGTCTTTGGCGAGCCGAAATACCCGCGCAGCTTCGACCACTTCGAGTACGTGAATCCGAGCGCACCGAAGGGTGGCACGCTGTACATGCAGAACCCGGACCTGCGCACCAGCTTCGACAAGCTGAACTACTACACGATCAAAGGCAACGGCGTCGCCGGCGTTGCGATCTTCATGATCGAGACGCTGGCCTTTCTGGGCGCCGATGAAACGCAGACGATGTACGGTCTGCTCGCCGAAGAGATGCTCGTCGCGCCCGACAAGAGTTCAATCACGTTTCGTCTGAATCCAAAGGCGCGCTTCTCGAACGGCGACGCGGTCGCGGCCGAGGACGTCAAGTACAGCTACGACACGCTGACGAGCCCATTCGTGCAGCCCAACTACAACGCCGACTATGCCGGCGTCGCCGCGGCAGTCGTCGTCGACCCGCGCACGATCCGCTTCGAGCTGAAGAACAAGTCCGGCGACCAGATCTTCAGGCTCGGCCACCTGCCGGTGTTCTCGCACAAGTGGGGCCAACGGGCTGACGGCTCCCACGTGCCGTTCGACCAGATCGTGAACGACCCGCCGATCGCGAGCGGCCCGTACACGATCGCGCGCGCCGACTCAGGCCGGGTGATCGAGTTCCAGCGCAACCCGGCGTACTGGGCGCGCGATCTGCCGGTGCGGCGTGGTCTGTACAACTTCGATCGCATCGTCTACCGCTACTACCAGGACGAAGACATTTCGACCGAGGCCTTCAAGGCGGGCGAATTCGACATCGTGCGCGTCTACTCCGCGTCCATCTGGGCGCGCCAGCTGGTAGGCCCGAAGTTCGACGACGGCCGCATCGTCAAGGAGACGATCCACGTCGGCACGGGGCAGGGCATGCAGGCCTACGAGTTGAACACGCGGCGACCGATCTTCCGGGACATCCGGGTGCGCAAGGCGTTCGGGCTGACGTACGACTGGGAGACCAACAACCGCTACCGCGACTTCGGTCTCAAGCGCGCGAGCAGCGTGTTCAACAACTCGGAGTTCGCCGCGCAAGGGATGCCGTCTTCGGGCGAACTCGGGCTGCTCGAACCTTATCGCAGCGAGCTGCCGGACGAAGTGTTCGGCCTCCCCTACGTCGCCCCACGCACCGACACCGACCCGAACGCATTGCGGCGCAACCTGCTCGAGGCTCGGGCGCTGCTCGAAGCCGCGGGCTGGAAGCTCGACGCCAGCGGCGTGTTGCGCAACGCGAACGGCGAGCCCTTCGTGGTCGAGCTGCTGGCGCCGTCGAGCCAGGACACCGATCGGCGCATGATTCCGTGGGCACGCAACGGCGACAAGCTCGGCATGTCGATCCGCGTTCGCCGGGTCGACTTCGCGCTTTTCAACCGCCGCCTCGAAGACTTCGACCTGGACATGGCGCAGGTCGTCGAAAATTCTTTTCAGTTGCCTGCGGTCGCTGACACCGCGGCGTACTACGGCAGCAAGTCGGCCGATGAAAAGGGCGGCTTCAACTACCGCGGCGTCAAGAGCAAAGCGGTCGATCGCCTGCTGGCGGCGATGGCCAGCGCGACGACGCTCGAGGAATTCCGCGACGCCTGCCGGGCCCTCGATCGCGTCGTGATGTGGAACTACTGGCAGGTCCCCGAGCTGTACAGCGATCAGGAGCAACTCGCGCACTGGAACAAGTTCGGCAAGCCTTCGGTGCAGCCGCAGCACTTCACGACCGACCTGCCGCCCGACCTCGACACACGCATGCCCTGGCCCATCATGGCCTGGTGGATCAAGGACGCTGCAAAGCGCTGAACGCGAGTCGCCATGCTGAGCTACCTCCTCAAGCGCATCGCGCTGATGCTGCCGACCTTGCTGGGCGTGCTGACGGTCGCGTTCGTCGTGATCCAGTTCGTGCCCGGCGGGCCGGTCGAGCAGCTGATGGCACAGCAGCGCATGGGCGCGGGCGGCGTCTACAAGGCACGTGGCGACACCGACGAGAAGCAGATCGAGGCGCTGAAGAAGCTCTACGGCTTCGACAAGCCGGCGCCGGTGCGCTATGTCGAGATGCTGAAGAACTTCGCGGTGTTCGACCTCGGCAACAGCTTCATGCAGAACAAGCCGGTCTGGACGCTGATCAAGGAAAAGCTGCCGGTCTCGATCAGCCTGGGCCTCTGGACCTTCCTGATCTCGTACCTGATCTCGGTGCCGTTGGGCATCGCGAAGGCGATGCGCGAAGGCTCGCGCTTCGACGCGGCCACCACCTTTCTCGTGATGTTCGGCTTCGCCATTCCCGGCTTCGTGCTCGGCGTGTTCCTGATCGTGCTGCTGTCGGGCGGCACGTTCTGGGAGGTGTTCCCGCTGCGCGGCCTCACCTCGGACAACTGGCTCGAGCTCGGCTGGGCCGCGCGCATCCGCGACTACTTCTGGCACCTCGCGTTGCCGCTGACCTGCCTCGTCGTCGGCAGCTTCGCCGAGATGACGATGCTGACGAAGAACACCTTCATCGAGGAGATGCGCAAGCAGTACGTGCTGGTCGCGCGCGCCAAGGGCCTTTCGCAGCCGCGCGTGCTCTGGAAGCACATCCTGCGCAACGCGCTGGTGCCGATGGTGACGGGCTTCCCGGCCGCGTTCATCGGCGCGTTCTTCACCGGCGCGCTGCTGATCGAAACGCTGTTCTCGCTGGACGGCCTGGGCCTGCTGAGCTATGAAGCGATCATGCGGCGCGACTATCCCGTGGTGCTCGGCTCGCTGTACCTGTTCACGCTGGTCGGGCTGGTCGTCAAGCTGGTCTCGGATCTGCTCTACGTCGTCGTCGATCCGCGCGTGCAGTTCCAGGCGGTCGGCAAATGACGGGCGTCGCGGTG
>JBDUAG010000233.1:0-6274 GCA_040004785.1 Burkholderiales bacterium
AAGGCGCCCTCGCCCGGCGCGATGATGAACTCCACGCCCGACAGGCGCAGCGACTCCATCACCGCGAACTCGGCCTTGTCCCAGAACGCATCGGAGCCGACCCGGTTCTCCGGCCTTGTTGCGACCTTGTAGATGATCTCCGTGAAACCGAAGTCGGCGTAGACCTTCTGCAGCAGCGCCGTGTAGGCCACGCATTCGTCGAGGATCTGGTCTTCGGTACAAAAGATGTGGCCATCGTCCTGCGTGAAGCCACGCACCCGCATGATGCCGTGCAGCGCGCCCGTGGGCTCGTTGCGATGGCACTGGCCGAATTCGCCGTAGCGGATCGGCAGATCGCGGTAGCTGCGCATGTGCGAGTTGAAGATCAGCACATGGCCAGGGCAGTTCATCGGCTTCAACGCGTAGTCGCGCTTCTCCGACTCGGTCACGAACATGTTCTCGCGGTAGTTGCCCCAGTGGCCGGTCTTCTCCCACAGGCCTTGGTCGAGCAGTTGCGGGCCCTTCACCTCCAGGTAGCCGTTGTCGCGATAGACCGCGCGCATGTACTGCTCGACCTGCTGCCACAGCGCCCAGCCCTTCGGGTGCCAGAACACCAGGCCAGGGGCATGTTCATCGAGGTGGAACAGATCAAGCTCGCGGCCGAGCTTGCGGTGGTCGCGCTTCTCGGCCTCTTCGAGCAAGTGCAGGTGCTGGGCCAGTTCGTCCTTCGTCGCCCAGGCGGTACCGTAGATGCGTTGCAGCATCTCGTTGCGGTGGTCTCCACGCCAGTACGCGCCCGCGACCTTCATCAGCTTGAAGTGCTTCAACTTGCCCGTGCTCGGCACATGCGGGCCGCGGCACAGATCCTCGAACGCGCCTTCGCGGTACAGCGAGACATCCTCGCCTGCCGGAATGCTGGAGATGATCTCGGCCTTGTAGTGCTCGCCGAGGCTCTTGAAGTACGCCACCGCCTCGTCGCGCGGCAGCACGCGGCGCTCGACCTTTTCGTCCTTGCGCGCGAGCTCGGTCATCTTCGCCTCGATCGCCACGAGGTCTTCGGGCGTGAACGGGCGCTTGTACGAGAAGTCGTAGAAGAAGCCGTTCTCGATCACCGGCCCGATCGTGACCTGCGCGTCGGGGAACAACTCCTTCACCGCGTAGGCCAGCAGGTGAGCCGTCGAATGGCGGATCACCTCGAGACCGGCCGCGTCCTTGTCGGTCACGATCGCCAACGGCGTGTCGACCTCGATCAGGAAGCTCGTGTCCACGACGCGCGCCTCGGCACCCTGCCCGACGCGGCCAGCCAGCGCGGCCTTGGCCAGGCCGGTGCCGATCGACGCGGCGACGTCGGCCACCGTGACCGGGCCGGTGTATTCACGTTTCGATCCATCGGGCAGTTGAATCGCGATCATGTGTGGAGCTCCAAAACAAAAAGGCGCGGACTGAGCCGCGCCTTTGAATGAACGAAAAAGGAAGGATCAAGCGTGGTCTGGGCGCGCGGCCAACCAAGCCTTCTTACGGAAGGTGGTAGTTCGCGGTGTCATAACCTGCATTGCCTTTCTCGTCCTTGTAGTTCGTAAAGGAGGCGATTCTACATCGGCAGGATCGAGACATTCGCCGTGCGCTCGATCAGCCACAGCACACCGACCAACATCGCCGCGAACGATCCACCACGAATCACGAGCGCGCGGTACTGCTGCCGCTGGCGCAGCAGGAACAGCAGCGCGGTGACGCTGACGACGATGGTCAGCTGCCCCAGCTCCAATCCGAGGTTGAACTGCAGCAAGGCCCACGCGAACGCCGAGGTCGGCAAGTTCAGCTCGGCAAGCACGCCGGCAAAGCCGAAGCCATGGATCAACCCGAACAAGAAAGTCACGACGACGCGTCGCACCGGGAAGATCGGCCAGACGTTGTCGAGCGCGGCGAGGATGATCGTCACTGCGATCGCCGGTTCGATGAACGATGGGGACAGCGACACCACCTTGGTCGCCGCCAACGCCAGCGTGATCGAGTGCGCCACCGTGAAGGCCGAGACGATCCCCACCACCGGCCAGACCGCCTGCGCTAGCTTCTCCACCGGCCGCCAGCCCTCGGGCGTGCGCCGCATCACGGAGGGCAGCAACAGGCACAGCAGGAACAGCACATGGTCGTAGCCGGTGAGGATGTGCAGGATGCCGTCCTTGACGAAGCCACCGGGCTCGTCGGGCGTTGTCGACGCTACTGGCGCGGCGCTCGACGGATCGAGCATCGTCAGCGTGATCGGCTGGCCCGCGCGCGCCACCTTGGCGATGCCGCGGTGCGTGGGATCGACTTCGCGCAGCAGCGAATACGTGATCACCGGGGCCTTGCCGAGCACGCAGTCCGACGTCAGGAACATCACCACATAGGCGCCGTCATTGCGCCGCTCCAGTGCCGTAGCTGCCACTTGCAGCGGACAGCCCGCAATCGCCAACCGTGGCAGCGCGTAGGCCTGGATGCGCGGCCACGCGGCCTTGACCTCGCCCCAGGTAAGCTGGCCGTCGTCGTTGGCGTCCAGGCCGAGCGCCACATCAAGGTCGCGCAGCGCGATGTCCCAGCGCACTGCGACCGACTTCTCGGCCGCGTCGATCTGCAGGTAGGAATCGCTGGCCTTGTGCGCCTGCGCCACACCTGCGACGGTGATCAGCAGTGCGAGCAACAGGTGGCGCATCACAGCAGTTCCTCGACGCGCTGGTCGCGCAGGCCGATCTCGCCGGCGACGCGACGCGCCTCCAGCAAGGCCGCGGGCTCGCCGGTCGCGCGCGCCGCCTGCGCCAGCACCAGCACATCCAGCGGCTCGCGCTGCTGCGCGACGTTGCCGCGCGCGAGCTGCAAAGCGCGCTTCGCGTCGCGATCGACCGCGAGCGCGAACATCGCCTGCTCGCGGCCATGAAACACCTTCGCATCGGGCCGCTCGTTCGCCAGCGCGATGCGCTCGCGCATCTCGGCCACATCCGCCGCCGCCGAAGCGGCTCGTGCCTGTGTGCCAGCGATGGCCAACCGCAGCAACACCGCGTCGCTGCGTGGTTGATCCTTGAGCAGCGCCAGCGCCTGCGCCGGGCGCCTCTGCTCGATCAGGAAGTCGGCGTAGGCGAGCGTCGCGTACCCATCGGGCGCGAGCCGCAACGTCGCCTGAAACTCTGCATCGGCCACGGCGGCGTTGCCGGCGCGCTGTTCGAGTTCGGCCAGGCTGGTGGTGAGCCAGGCCTGGGTCGCCGCGGGCAGGCGCCGGTCGGCGAGCAGCGCCTTGAAGGCAGCTCGGGCGCGTGCCGCGTCGCCGCGCAAGGCCGCGTTCTCGGCCGCGCAAGCGCTGGCGTGCAGCGCCGCACCGCTGCGCGCGACCTGCTTGCACGCGGCATCGGAATCGGCATAGCGCCCTTGCACCCGGCGCACCGTGGCGAGCGTCAGCCAGGCTTGCGGCCGCGGCTCACCGGGCCGCGCCAGCAGGCGCTGCAGGCTCGCGGCCGAAGCATCGAATTCGTGGAGGTATTGCTGGATCGTCGCGCGCATCAGCAGCACCGCGTCGGACATGGTGGCCTCGTCTTGCCAAGGTTCGAACGCGGCCAGCGCCATGCCGGCAAAGCGCGGATCACCGAGTTCGTGGGCCTGGGCTAGGTAGCGCTTCGCGACCGTCAGCGCGAGCGCCGGATCGTGCGGCGCACTCGCCAACTGCTGACGCAGGCGCCGCTCTTCGGCTCGGCTGCCGTTGACGGCAGGCAGCACGTCGATCACTTCGTCGTCGTGCGTGGGCACGATCGGTGTCGCGTGTGCTGAAGGCGCGGCCACCGCCAGGGCGGTGGCGAGCAGGATGAGTGGTAGTCGCATGATCGCTCCGGCAGCAGGCGGCGAGCTCGTGGCTCGCCGCCTGCGACTGCTTCAGTTCACCGGGGTCGGCTCGCCGACATCGTCGGTCGCGGGGGTCACCGCGCCGACATCCACGGGCTCGAGCGTGTCGGCCACCGACACCACCAGCGCCTTCAGATAGTCGATGAACGACATGGACGACGTGTTGACGCTGCCCGGCACCTGTTCGGTCACCGGCGGCGGGTGATCGTCATCGTCGCCGCCTCCGCAGCCGCCGAGCAAGGCCGCAGCGCACAGCATGGAAGCAAGGGTCTTGTTCATGCCGTCCTCCTCACTGTGCGCCAGGCAGCGGCGTGCCGACGTACGGGAACGCGGTCAGCAGCGGGCCTGCAGCCTTGACCTTGGTCCCCGCCTGATCGACCCCGTCGTGCAGGTTGAACACCGCGGTGCCGAGCGGCGCCGCGGAAGGCTTGCAGGTGGCGCCGAACTGGTAGGTGTCGGTGTCGCCGTTGGCCACGCACAGCCCGCCCATCACCGCGATCAGCGAGATGTCGACCACGTCGTCGTTCGGACGGCGGCCGTTCGGGTAGCCAGCCAGATCCTGCGGCGCGGGGCCGAGCAGGCCGCCGAGCAAGCCGAGGCGGTTCTGGTTCGCGTAGGCCGTCGGCGGGATCGCCGTGTTCAGGCGCAGCATCTCCGAGCCCACCACGTTCTTCGGCTGGTTCACACCTTTGATCCCGGTCAGGAAGGTCGTGACCAGGTCGGTGCGCGGGAAGTTCGTCGGCGCGATGCCCGGTGTCGACAACGCGATCTCGAGCAGCGCGGGCAAGGTCGGGTTCGTCACGTAGGTGGCGAACTGCGCGTCGTCCTTCGGCTTGGAGGCGTTGAACTTGTCCTTGTCGCCGAGGCCGATGACGACCTCGTTGACCAGCGGCATGCCGAGGCGCGAGACCTGGGTCCACGCGCCACCACTCACCGATGCGGTCTGGTAGCCGGTCTTCGGCGCACCGCTGACCAGGCTGCCCTGACGCAGGCTGGCCGTGGTCCAACCGCCGATCACGGTGTCGGTCGAACCGGTGGCGAGCAGGCAGCTCGTCGGCACTTCGAGTGCCAAGCTGGTGACGTTCTTGTCGTTCAGCGAATCCGCGCCCGCATCCTTGTTGCCGGCATCCAGCAGGAAGGCGGCGCTCGGCACGTTGACCAGGTCGAAGATCACGCCGAGGTTGACGGCGAACGGATCCTTGCGCTGGCCGACGAAGACCTTGCCCGGCGTCGTGCAGCCCGGAATGTTGACGCTGTAGACGAACTGCGCAGCGTAGGCCGCATAGTTCGGGATCGTCTTGGTGCCGATGTTGTCCGAAGGCTTCGCAAAAGTCGCGCTGCCACCGGTGGCATTCGTCACCGAGCCGCGCGTGCCGGTGCGGCGATCACCGCGCACGACATCGACCGTGAAGCTCTCGGTCACATTCAGCGCCGCGCCGGTCGTGTCGCTGACGCCGCCGAACTGGGTCAGCGGGATCGCCACGTCCTGGCCGCCGATCGACAGCGTCTTGCCCTTCAGCGCGTTCTGGAACTTGAACTGGAACGTGAGGTGCTCCTTCGCATCGCCGACGTTGTCGACGTGGATTTCGTACAGCGCGTTCGGATCGAGCTTGAAGTAGTTCGGGCCGCCGTAGGCATCCTGCAGCGGCAGGTAGTCGGCGATCAGCGTGACGAAGCCGGTGCGGCCGGGCTCGTAGCTGTTGAACATGTAGAAGTCGGCCGCGTCGACCTTGGGCGTCGTCGTGATCGACGGTGCCTCGCGGTGGCTGGAGGCCAGCACCGCGGTCGATGTGCCGGCCAATGCGGCGATGGCCGCGCAGAGCGGCAGCAGCCGCATCGATAAGAGTCGTGTCATGTCGTCATCCTCCAAGCAGTGGGTGGAACGCGGCGCGATCGACCGATCGCGCATCGCGTCTTGAGGCGCTTACGCGCGCCCTTCACTGCCGGATGCACCGTGAAGAAAGATTTCTTCGCGGCAGGCGACTCAACCGGGAGAACGCGCCTTCTTCATGCGCTGCGCAACCTCTTGCCGGAGCTCGCGCCGCATGCGCGCGGCTGCGTCGCGACGGCGCTGGTTCTCGGTCACGAGCACCAGCGGCGGCACGGCCACGGCCTTGCGCTGCTCGTCCATCGCCACCATCGTGAAGAAGCAACTGTTGGCGTGCCGCGTGCTCTGTGTCTGGATGTTTTCGGTCATCACCTTGATGCCGACCTCCATCGAGGTGGTGCCGGTGTAGTTCACGCTGGCCAGGAACGTGACGAGCTCGCCAACATGGATCGGCTCACGGAAAGTCACCTGATCGACCGACAGCGTCACCACATAGCGGCCGGCGTAGCGGCTGGCGCAGGCATACGCGACCTGATCGAGCAACTTGAGGATCGTGCCGCCGTGCACGTTGCCGGTGAAGTTCGCCATGTCGGGCGTCATCAG
>JBDUAG010000234.1:0-6272 GCA_040004785.1 Burkholderiales bacterium
CGGACGGCCAGTGCATCTACTACACGATGGCGGCGATCTTCATCGCGCAGGCCACCAACACGCCGCTGACGCTGACCGACCAGCTCGTCGTGCTGGGCGTGCTGGCACTGACGTCGAAGGGCTCTGCGGGCGTCACCGGGTCCGGGTTCATCACGCTCGCGGCGACGCTGGCCTCGCTGGGCAAGATCCCGGTCGCCGGCATGGTGCTGCTGCTCGGTGTCGACCGCTTCATGTCCGAGGCCCGCGCGATCACGAACACGATCGGCAACGCGGTCGGCACGGTGGCGATCGCGCGCTGGGTCGGCTCGGTCGACCGCGAGCGGCTGGCGAACGTGCTCGACGGCAAGGTCGATCCAGAGGATCTGCACGGGCTGTACGAAGCGAGCGATCCGCAACCGGAGATCGCGGTGTCGCGACCGATGCCCCCGTCACGCGTCGCCGCGTGACGGGGTAGCGACGTGGACACCACGTTCACCCGCGGCCTGCTGCGCATCGCGCAGATCGCATGAGTTCCCCGTGCCCACGATTCAACAGGAGTCAACAATGAACCGAAGCCACCGCAGTACCCGACGCCACGTGATCCAGGCCATCGCCCTCGTCTTCGCGACGAGCACCGGCGCCGCGATGGCGCAGGCCTGGCCGAGCAAGCCGGTCAGCCTGATCGTGCCGTTCCCGGCCGGTGGCACGACCGACGTGCTGGCGCGTGCGCTGGCCGACAAGCTGAGCCAGAGCCTCGGGCAGACCGTGATCGTCGAGAGCAAGCCGGGTGCCGGTGCGACCCTCGGCGCAGACTTCGTCGCCAAGGCGAAGCCGGACGGCTACACCTTGCTGGTCGGCGCGGTGCACCACACGATCGCGTCGAGCGTCTACAAGAAGCTTCCCTACGACTTTCAGAAGGACCTCGCGCCGATCACGACCATCGCGCTGGTGCCCAACGTGCTGGTGATCAACGCCGCCACGCCGGCGACGAACGTGGCCGAGCTGGTCGCGCTGCTGAAGGCCAAGCCGGGCCACTACAACTACGGCTCGAACGGAAACGGCACCGCCCAACACCTGATCGGCACGCAGTTCGAGAACATCACCGGCACCGACATCGTCCACATCCCGTACAAGGGCAGCGGCCCACTGGCCACCGACCTGCTGGGTGGCCAGGTCACGATGTCCTTCGACACCATCACACCGGTGCTGCAGCACATCAAGAGCGGCAAGCTGCGCGCGCTTGCGGTCACCACGGCGAAGCGCTCGTCGGCGCTGCCCAACGTGCCGATGCTGGAAGAGGCCGGCCTGAAGGGCTTCAACATCGGCACCTGGTTCGGCGTGCTGGCGCCGGCGGCGACGCCAAAAGACATCGTGACCCGCCTGAACACAGAGATGGTGAAGATCATTCAGTCGGCCGACTTCAAGAAGCGGATGGACGAGATCGGTGCCGAGCCGATCGGCGACAGCGCGGCGCAGATGGCGAGTCAGATCAAGAGCGAGACCGACAAATTCGCCAAGCTGGTCAAGGATGCCAAGGTCGTTATCGAGTGAGACGGGGAGATGTTGGCGGCGCTGCATCCCGCATCGCATCCCGATCATTCGGATCACATCGACCCGAGTGCCACGAGTTCGGCGGCCAATTCGGGCAGCCGTTCCGCCTGGCCATTGGCGTAGCGTTCTTCGATCACCAACTCGGGCGAGCCGAGCTCGCGCATGACTGCGCGGAACACACGCAAGTCCCCTGGCCCGGCTTGGGACAGGCGGCCGATTCGCGGCACGCCTCGGGTCCCCGGTGCCGAGGCCGGCTGTGTGTGCCCGCCGAGCGGTCGAAGGCCGAGCCAGCCGCTGGCCAGCGTGCCTACGAACGTTCGCCGATCCGTCACGAGACCTCCGTCACGGCGCGTCTGCCAAGCACGCTCCTCAGCGCGCCGCGGCACCGAGGCCGGCAGTCATTCTGGCGCCGCGGCGCGGATTTGCCAAGGCTGACTGTGCTGAGGGTCGTCGAGTACCGCGGGTAGTCAACACGCCGCGCGCATTCAAAAAAGGAAAGCCACCGTCTCGGCGATTGACGGCGCACATACCGAGGGGTACCGTCTCACTGCCGCTTGCCAACTGGCCGCCACGCCAACGGGAGGTGCCCCATCGACGCGCAAATCCCTGTCGTGAATCGCCGAACGGCTTGCACAGCGGTGCTTGTCCTGTTGGCGCCTCCGCAGGATATTCGCGCTCAGGTCGTGGGACGCAAGGCTCGCATTGGATTCCTGGCCGAACCGCCTCCTGATCAATTCATGCAGCGAGCCGTCGTCGAGCCGTTTCGACAGGGTCTGCGCGAGCTCGGGTACGTCGAGGGCCAGAACATCGTCATCGAGTTCCGATGGGCGAACGGCAAGTACGAGCGTCTGCGGGTGCTGGCCGATGAGTTGCTGCGGCTCGATCTCGATGTGATGGTCACCGCATTTCCAGCGCCAGCACTGGTTGTCAAGGAAGCAACGCGCAGCGTGCCCGTGGTCGCTGCAAGCGTAGACGACCCGGTCGACATGGGGCTCGCGGCAACGATGGCACGCCCCGGCGGCAACATCACGGGCATCAGTGGGTTCGCCCAGGAACTCGTCGCCAAGCGACTGCAGCTCATGCGCCAACTCGTGCCGACGGCGCGTCGGATCGGAATCCTGGCCAATCCCAACGCCGGACGGCCCGACACACTGGAGAGCGCAATCGTCGAATGGGAACGCGCGCTCGGCATCCAGATCCGCCCGTATCGGGCCCGCGAGCCGGAAGAATTCGAGGGAGTGTTTGCGGCCATGGCGCGTGATGGGGTCTCCGGCTTGGTTGTGCTCGCCGACGCCAACACGTACACGCATCGGGTCCGGCTCAACGACCTGTGCCTGCAGCGGCGCATGCCGTCGGTATGGGGCGGCCGCGACTTCCTGACCGGTGGCGGCCTGGCCTCCTACCAGTCAGACTTCCCTGCAATGTTCAGGCGTGCAGCGGCGTTGGTCGACAAGATTCTCAAGGGCGAGAAGCCTGCCGAGATTGCGTTCGAGCAGGCCACCAAGCTCGAATTGGTGATCGACAAGAGGGCAGCCCGGGCGTTCGGGATCGCAGTGCCGCAGTCTCTCTTGCTCTCGGCAGACGAGGTGATTGAATAGGCTCCCGATCGGCAAACTCGACACTCGCGGGCGGCAGCGACTGGCCCGCGAAAAGCCATCCGACCACTGCACGACAGCGAAACGCAACACCACGGGCAGCTCGGCCCGTTGATCCGGTGCGCTGGCCGCCGGTCTGGCAACATCGGCGACGCACATCTGCCTTGTGCCCCTTGAGAAAGCGAGAGCAGTCATGCGGACTCGACCATTCACCTGCGCGCGCGACCTGCTGGCCGCGGTGCTCTGCGCGAGCCTGGCGGGTTGCGCCACGAACGGAGCCTCACCCATGGCGTCAACGCTGACGCGCGACCGCATCGTCCAGATCGTCGCGAGCCCGGACCGCAGTCCTGCGGACCGCACCAACGACCTGCGCCGCCATCCCGCCGACTTGCTGACGTTCATCGGCATCCGGCCCGGCTGGACAGCGCTCGACGTGAGCACGGGCGGCGGCTACACGACCGAACTGCTGGCCCGCGCGATCGGGCCTTCCGGGACGGTGTACGCGCAGAGCCAGCCTCGCGACCCGAACCGGGCCGCACCCTCCCCGGCCGCGCCAGAAGGCGGTGGCCCAGCAGCGGTGACCTCTCCGGCCCCAGCGATTGCCCCGCCGCGGCCGCAGCGCAACACGGCCGACGTGCTGGCCGATCGCGAGAGGGTCATGCAGGTCGCAGGCGTGGCAGCGGCACGCATCGTCTACGTCGGCCAGCGCTTCGACAATCCCGTGCCACCCGGAATGGCAGACGGGAAACTCGACCTGGTGAGTCTGATGTTCAACTATCACGACTTCGGCTTCCTGGCGGTCGATCGCGCACAGCTGAATCGCGCCGTCTTCCAGGCCTTGAGGTCGGGCGGCCTCTATGTCATCGCCGACCACGCCGGTCGGCCGGGCACCGGCATCTCCGAATCCGGCACGCTGCACCGCATCGAGCAGTCGTTCCTGCGAGGCGAAGTCGAAGCAGCTGGTTTCAGGCTGGCCGACGAAGGGGACTTCCTGCGCAACCCGAACGACCCGCGCGACCGGAACACGCCCGAGCCGCCGCAGCCGAAGGACGAGTTCGTGTTGAAATTCGTCAAGCCCTGAGCGGAGCTTCTGACTCGCGCCGGGCACGGGAATCGACCCGGTGATCGGCCAGACGCGGGCAGGAACGAACAGCGCTTGCCCGACAAGAGTGCGCTCGGTGGTGAATCGGGCATCGGACGCGTCCCGCACCGACGTCGGGTCACTGGCGGGCGAGCACCGGCCCCAGCGCCGCCCCCGTGTGGCTGTGCGCGTTGCCCACCAACACCTCCGGCGTGCTCTCGCCCACCACCGCGCCGCCCTTCACGCCGCCGTCCGGCCCGAGGTCGATGACCCAGTCGGCTTCGGCGATCACGTCGAGGTCGTGTTCGATCACGACGACGCTGTGGCCGCCATCGACGAGCCGGTGCAGCACGCGGATCAAGCGTTCGACATCGGCCATGTGCAGGCCCACCGTCGGCTCGTCGAGCACGTACAGCGTGTGCGGCGCCTTGTTGCCGCGGCGCGTGACGTCGTCGCGCACCTTGCTGAGTTCGGTGACGAGCTTGATGCGCTGCGCCTCGCCGCCGGACAAGGTCGGCGACGGCTGGCCGAGCGTGAGGTAGCCCAGGCCCACATCCTTCAGCAGTTGCAGCGGGTGCGAGATGTTGGGCATGGACGCAAAGAACTCGACCGCTTCGTCGACCTCCATCTTCAGCACGTCGCCGATGCTTTTGCCGCGCCAACTCACCGCCAGGGTCTCGGCGTTGAAGCGTTCGCCGTGGCATACATCGCAGGGCACCTTCACATCGGGCAGGAAGCTCATCTCGATGGTGCGCAGGCCCTGACCTTCGCAGCCGGCACATCTTCCCTCACCCGTGTTGAAGCTGAAGCGCGCCGGCGCGTAGCCGCGCGCCCGCGCCTCGAGCGTGTCGGCGAAGAGCTTGCGGATCGTGTCCCAGAAGCCGATGTAGGTCGCGGGGCAGGAGCGCGGCGTCTTGCCGATCGGCGTCTGGTCGACTTCGAGCACGCGGTCGATGAAGCCCCAGCCGTCGATGCTCTCGCAGCCCTGCCAGTTGGGCCGGCCGCCGCGCGTGTTGATGAACTGCAGGTTCGCAAGAAGCACGTCGCGCGCGAGCGTGGACTTGCCGGAGCCGCTGACGCCGGTGACGGCGACCAGCCGCTTCAGCGGCACGTCGACGGTGATGTTGCGCAGGTTGTGCTTGCTGGCATCGCGCACCGTCAGCAATCGGTTCGCCTCGCTCTCGGCGCGCACCGTCTTCGTCGTCACCGGCTCGATGAAGCGCCGCGCCTGGATCGGGTGCACCAGCGGGTGCGCGAGGAAGCGGCCGGTGACCGACTCCGGGTTCAGCGCCAGATCGGCCGCGCTGCCCTCGGCGACGAGGTTGCCGCCGCGTTTTCCGGCACCGGGGCCGATGTCGATGATGTGGTCGGCGCGGCGGATCGTGTCTTCGTCGTGCTCGACGACGACCAGCGTGTTGCCCTTGTCGCTGAGCGTCTGCAGCGCGTTCAGCAGCACCTGGTTGTCGCGCGGGTGCAGGCCGATCGTCGGCTCGTCCAGCACGTAGCACACGCCCTGCAGGTTGCTGCCGAGCTGCGCCGCGAGGCGGATGCGCTGCGCCTCGCCGCCGCTCAATGTGGGCGCGGCGCGGTCCAGGGTCAGATAGCCCAGCCCGACCTCTTCGAGGAACTCGAGCCGGCTCTTGATCTCGGTGACCACGTCGCGCGCGATCTCGGCATCGCGGCCGGTGAGCGCGAGCGCGTTGACCCAGACGCGCGCGTCGGCCACCGACCACGAGCCGATCGTCGTGATCGGCTCGGACTCGAACGTGACGAGGCGCGATGCCGGGTTCAGCCGCGTGCCGGCGCAATCCGGGCACGGTGCATCCTCGACGCCTTCGACCTCCTGCTCTTCCGACGGGAACGACTGCTCGCGGCCCTTGTTGTCGTCGTCCCTGATCGAGTCGTCGTACGCTTTGCGTTGCTCGCGCGTCAGCTTCAGGCCGGTGCCGACGCAGGTCGTGCACCAGCCGTGCTTGCTGTTGTAGCTGAACATGCGCGGGTCGAGCTCGGCGTAGCTCGTGCCGCAGGTCGGGCAGGCGCGCTTGGTCGAGAACACCTTGACCGCG
>JBDUAG010000235.1:0-6265 GCA_040004785.1 Burkholderiales bacterium
GCGAGTGGTCGAAGAAGTCGATCAAGGAAGCCGGCAAGTTCGCCAAGGTCAACGTCGCGGCGAGCTCGGAGGCGACGAACTTCGACCGGATCCCGAAGCGCGACACCTGGAAGCTCGATCCCGGCGCCGCCTACGTCCACATCTGCTCGAACGAGACCATCGGCGGCGTCGAATACCACTTCACGCCCGAAGTGGGCAGCGTGCCGCTGGTGGCCGACATGTCGTCCAGCATCATGTCGCGCCCCGTCGACGTGGCGAAGTACGGCCTGATCTACGGCGGCGCGCAGAAGAACATCGGCCCGGCCGGCGTGACCATCGTGATCGTGCGCGACGACTTGATCGGCCACGCGCTGCCGATCACGCCGTCGGCCTTCGACTACAAGCAGCAGGCCGACAACGACTCGATGCTGAACACGCCGCCGACCTACGCGATCTACATCGCCGGCCTGGTGTTCACGTGGATCAAGGCGCAGGGCGGGCTGCTCGGCATCGAGGCGCGCAACCGCGCCAAGGCCAAGCTGATCTACGACGCGCTCGACGCGAGCGCCTTCTATACCAGCCCGGTCGCGCGCGAGGACCGCTCACTGATGAACGTGCCGTTCAAGCTGAGAGACGAGGCGCTCGACGCCGCGTTTCTCAAGGGGGCGCAGGAACGCTCGATGATCCAGCTCAAGGGCCACCGTTCGGTCGGCGGCATGCGCGCCTCGATCTACAACGCGATGTCGATCGAAGGTGTGCAAACGCTGGTGGCCTACATGGCCGAGTTCGAGAAGCAGCATGGCTGACGCGGTGCCGACCTTTCGCGTGCTGGTCCTGAACCAGATCTCGACCAAGGGCCTCTCACGACTGCCCACCGAGCGCTACGCCGCCAGCGCCGACGTGGCCGCACCGGACGCGGTGCTGGTGCGCTCGGCCGATCTGCACGCGCGCGAGTTGCCCTCCAGCGTGAAGGCGATTGCGCGCGCCGGCGCCGGCACCAACAACATCCCCGTGGCGGCCATGAGCGCACGCGGCGTTCCGGTCTTCAACGCGCCGGGCGCGAATGCCAACGCCGTCAAGGAACTGGTGCTTGCCGCGATGCTGTTGACCGCGCGCAACCTCGCACCGGCGCTGCGCTTCGTGGCCGGGCTGGCGCCACGGGTCGATGCCATGGAAAAAGCGGTCGAGGACGGCAAGAAGGCCTTCGCCGGCTTCGAGCTCGCCGGCCACACGCTGGGCATCGTCGGCCTCGGCAAGGTCGGCTGCCTGGTCGCCGATGCAGCGATCAAGCTCGGCATGGACGTCTGGGGTTTCGACCCGCACATCACGGTGGACGCCGCGTGGAGCCTGCCCGCACAGGTGAAGAAGGCCGCGAGCGTGAACGAGGTGCTGCGCCAGAGCGATTTCGTGACCTTGCATGTGCCGCTGATCGAGGCCACGCGAGACATGGTCGGCGCCGACAACATCGGCCTGATGCGCCCCGGCGCGGTGCTGCTGAACTTCTCGCGCGAAGGCGTGGTGAACGAAGCCGCGGTGCTCGCTGCGCTCGAGGCCGCGGACAAGACGAAGCGGCTCGCCTGGTACGCGTGCGACTTCCCGAGCGCTGCGGTCAACGCGCACCCGCGCGTCGTCGCGCTCCCGCACCTCGGCGCCTCCACCGCCGAGGCCGAGGAGAACTGCGCGGTGATGGTCGTCGATCAGCTGCGCGACTTTCTCGAACACGGCAACGTCGTCAACGCGGTGAACTTTCCCGCGGTCGGCATGGCGCGCGAATCGAACTACCGCATCGCGATCGCGAATGCCAATGTGCCCAACATGCTCGGCCAGATCTCGACCGCGATGGCCAGCGCCGGCTTGAACATCCACAACATGGTCAACAAGTCGCGCGGCGATATGGCGTACACGCTGGTCGACGTGGACAGCCCGGTCACCGAGGGCGTGCTGGCCGCGCTGCGCGCGATCACCGGCGTGCTGTCGGTGCGCTACCTGCCAGCGCCGGGCACCTGACCCGAACCTGCGTCAGCCATGACCGACCATCGGCCACGGGGATTGTGGGTCACGCTGGCGGCCTGGACGCTCGTCTGCGTGGCGACGTCGACATGGTGGCTGCACGATCATCTGCGCGATCACCGCGAACAGACGGCCGTGACCGGCAGCGTGCGCCTGAACGGCGTGAAGGACACGCTCGCGATCAGCCTGAAGCAACTCGCGGCCCTGCCGCTGGACCTGGCGCATCGGCCGCTGATCGAGCCCTTCGTTGCCGGCCCGTCGAGCCGGGACCGCACATCCGAGCTCCCGGAGATCCAGCGCATGCTCGACCGCGTGAGCGCCAATTTCAATCTCCCGCTCGTCATCATCCTCACGAGCAAAGGAGACAGGGTGGCTGCCAGCGGACGCTCCGCCGTGAGGCCGGAGAACGCCAAGCCGCTGCGTCTCGATGAACGCGAATACTTCATCGAAGCCATGGCACGCGGCTCTGGGGTCCAATTCCTGTTGGGTCGACTGAGCCAGACGCCAGGCTTCTACTTCGCGCAGCGGATTGAACGCGCCGGCGTCCCGATCGGCGTGCTCGCCGTCAAGCAGGAAGCCGCGACACTGAACCGCCTGCTCAACGATGCCGACGGCGCGCGCGTGTTCGTGACCGACGACAACGGCGTGGTCGTGCTCGGCAACCACGACGACATGCTGATGCGACGCATCCCCGACGCCCCGGCGCGCAACGACGCCCTGCTGCAATCGATCTATCAGGCACAGCCGACAGCGCTGGACTGGCAGCAGTCGCGCGAGGCCGATGGCGGCCGCAGCATGCTGATCACCCGCATCGCCAGCATGCGCCACGTGAGCCTGTCCACGCCACTGGGCGATGCGCCGTTCAAGCTCTGGGTGCTGGAACCGCTCGACGAGGAAGCGGGCATCGCGCGCACCACCTGGACCGGCGGCAGCGTGCTGTGGTTGGCCGGTGCGCTGCTGATCTGGCTCAGCTGGCGCCGCGTGCAGCTGCTTGACGCCTCGGTCAAGGCACGGCGCGACATCGTCGAGCTGGCGCAGGCCCTGCCCCTCACGGTATTCCGCTACACCGAACCGGCGAAGGGCCCGGGCCGCTTCTCGTTCCTGGGCCGTGGCGTCGAGGATGTACTGTGCGTCGACGAAGCCACGCTTCAGCGTGACCCGCGCCTGCCCTGGCGGATGGCCGGCACCGGCGATCGCCCGCCGACGCAGCCGCAGGAGTTTCGCGTCAAGGGCGCCCGCTCGTCCCGCTGGGTGCTGGCCGACAGCGCCGCCACGCAGGAAGCCGACGGCAGCACCACCTACAACGGCTACTGGCTCGACATCACCGCGCGCCGCGAAACCCAGGCACGCTTCGTCGCGCTGTTCGAACACGCGTCGACGAGCTACCTGTTCTTTGATCAACGCCAAGGGGTGACGCACTGCAACCCGGCCACGCTGCGCCTGTTCGGCACCAGCGATGCGCAGCTGCTGATCGGTCAGACCCTGTGGTTCCCCGGACTCTCGGCGGATCTGCAGGCCGACGGCCGACCGAGCCGCGAGCATGCCCTCGAGAACCTGCGCGCGCACAAGGCGCTGGGCCTGCGCGTGCGCACATTCGAGTGGCGCTTCCGGCGTTTCGACGGCCACGTTTTCGATGCCGAGGTCAATGTGATCGCCCTCGAATGGGCTGGCACGCCGGAATTTTGCGCGGTGGTGCAGGACATCACCGCACGCAAGCAGGTCGAAGCCGAGACCGAGCGTGCGCGCGAGGCGGCGGTGGCGGCGAGCCAGACCAAGTCGACCTTCCTGGCCAACATGTCGCACGAACTGCGCACCCCGATGAACGCGATCATCGGCATGACCCACCTCGTGCTCGAGGACGGCCTGCCCGACAAGCAGCGCGACTACATCGAGAAGGCGCACAGCTCGGCGCGCAACCTGTTGCAGATCCTCAACGACATTCTCGACGTCTCGAAGATCGAAGCCGGCCACATGGCGCTGGAGCGCATCGACTTCGAGCTCGAATCGGTGGTGAGCGAAATGGCCGACGTGCTCGGTCTGCGCGCCGACGAGAAAGGCCTGGAGCTGCTCTTCACCGCCGGTCCCGACGTGCCGCAGCGACTCGTCGGCGATCCGACGCGCCTGCGTCAAGTGCTCGTCAACCTCGGTGGCAACGCGATCAAGTTCACCGAGCGCGGCGAGATCACGGTCGGCATGGACGTCGCGCAGCAGGACGCCGACAGCATCGAGCTGCACGGTTGGGTGCGCGACACCGGCACCGGCATGAGCGCCGACGAGATCGCGCGGCTGTTCCAGCCTTTCGTGCAGGCCGACAGCTCGACCACGCGACGCTACGGTGGCACCGGGCTCGGCCTGGTGATCAGCCGCCAGCTCGTCGAGCGCATGGGCGGGCGGCTGTGGGTGGACAGCACGCCGGGCCAGGGTTCGACCTTCCACTTCACCGCCCGGCTCGGCCGCAGCGTGCCGCGCGCGCCGGCACGCGCCTGGATGGCCAACGAACTGCGTGGCCGCCGCGCGCTGCTCGTCGACGACAACGTTGCCGCGCTCGACGTGCTCGGCAGCATGCTCGAATCGCTGGGCCTGATCGTCGACCGCTGTGGCAGCGGCGCCGAAGCGCTGAGGCTGGTCGATGCCGCACCCGACGCCTACGCCTGGTTCCTGATCGACTGGAAGATGCCGCAGATGGACGGCATCGAGTGCGCGCGGGAGATCCTCGAGCGCCACCCGCTGCTGCAACCCTGCATTCTGCTGGTGACCGCGTTCGCACGCGACGACGCACTGCGCGCGGGCGCCGGGTTGCCGCTGGCCGGCGTGCTGCACAAGCCGGTCACGCCGTCGAGCCTGCACGACTGCCTGTTGCAGGCGCGGCGCGACGCGCCCGCGGCGGCGACCACCTCCCGCCGCATCATCGGCACACGGACGCTGGCCCCGGCGCTGCGCGATCGCCTGATCGGTGCGCGCGTGCTGCTGGTCGAGGACCACCCGTTGAACCAGCAGCTCGCGTGCGAGCTGCTGCGCCGCGCCGGTGTCGACGTGGTGCTGGCCAAGGATGGCCGCGAGGCACTTGACAGGCTGGCCAGCGAAGCACCGTTCGACGGCGTCCTGATGGACTGTCAGATGCCGGTGATGGACGGCTACAACGCAACCCGCGAACTGCGGCTCAACCCCGCCTGGCAGCGTCTGCCGGTGATCGCGATGACGGCCAGCGCACTCGCCGAAGACCGCGAGCGCGCGCTGGCCAGCGGCATGAACGCGCACCTCACGAAGCCGATCCACGTCGAAACGATGCTGCGCACCTTGGCCGAGTGGATCGGTCACGACGCGGCACGGCCGGCGCCCGTCGAATCCGCCGCACCGACCGCCCCGGCCGAGGGCAGTGACATCGTGATCGACGCGCAGGTCGGCATGTCGATCTGCATGGACAACCCTGCCCTGTTCCAGCGCATGCTCGCGGGCTTTCGCGACACCGAAGCCGGCTTCGCCGACGAGGTCGGGGCGGCGCTGGCCACGCAGCGCTGGGCCGACGCGGAGCGTCGCGCGCACGACATGAAGGGGCTCGCCGCGACGCTGGGTGCGAGCCGCCTGCTGCCGACCGCCGTGGCGCTGCGCGCCGCGATCGCCGAACGCCGGGCGACGCCCGAGGGAGCCGAACTCGCTCAGGTTCGACTCGAACTCGATCGCGTGCTCGCCGAGATCGAGACGCTGGTCTTGCCGCGCGCCGACTGACACAATGATTTCTCCCCACCTTGCCCGCTCAACGAAGAGATCGACGCCATGACTCTGAAGCCCCCCGCCCACGCGTTTGCGAAGACGCGCAAGACCTTCAAGACCGCCTCCGGAAAAGAGGGCCAGCTCTACTCGCTGCCCGCGCTCGCGAAGACCTACCCGAACGTGAGTCGACTGCCGCAGTCGATCCGCATCGTGCTCGAATCGGTGCTGCGCAATTGCGATGGCCGAAAGGTCACGCCCGAGCACGTCGCCGAGCTCGCGAACTGGAAGCCGAACGCCGAGCGCGTCAACGAGATCCCGTTCGTCGTCGCCCGCGTCGTGCTGCAGGATTTCACCGGCGTGCCGCTGCTCGCCGACCTCGCAGCGATGCGCAACGTGGCCGCTGCGATGGGCCAGAACCCGAAGACGATCGAGCCGCTGGTGCCGGTCGATCTGGTCGTCGATCACTCGATCATGATCGACCACTTCGGCGGCAAGAACTCCCTCGACCTGAACATGAAGCTCGAGTTCCAGCGCAACAACGAGCGCTACCAGTTCATGAAGTGGG
>JBDUAG010000236.1:0-6226 GCA_040004785.1 Burkholderiales bacterium
AGGTCTTCGACCTGATGGAGAAGTTCGCCGGCTACGGCTTCAACAAGTCGCATGCTGCCGCGTACTCGCTGCTGGCATACCACACTGCGTGGATCAAGGTGCATTGCACGGCCGAGTTCTTCGCCGCCAACATGACGGTCGAGATGGACGACAGCGACAAGCTGCGCGCGCTGCTGATCGATGCGAAGACTTTCGGCGTCGAGATCCAGGCGCCGGACGTCAACATCGGCGTGCACCGCTTCGTGCCGGTCAGCGACAAGACCGTGCAATACGGCCTGGGCGCGATCAAAGGCACCGGGCAGGGCGCGATCGAGGCGATCGTCGCGGCGCGCGAGCAAGCCGCCTTCACGAGCCTGTTCGACTTCTGCGCGCGCGTCGATCGGCAGCGCATCAATCGCCGCGTGCTGGAAGCCCTGATCAAGGCCGGCGCCTTCGACTCGCTGCATCCGGATCGCGCGAGCATGCTCGCCAGTGTCGGTCTCGCGCTCGACTGGGCTGCCACGCAGGCCGCGCATGCCGATCAGGGCGGGCTGTTCGATTTCGGCGATGCCGATGGCGATGCGCACGGTGCCAGCACGCAGGAGCCGGCGCTGATCAACGCGGAATCGTGGAGCATCAAGGAGCGCCTCACGCTGGAGAAGGCCGCGCTCGGCTTCTACCTGTCGGGCCACCTGTTCGACCAGAGCGCCGACGAGGTGCGGCGCTTCGCGCGGCGCCGCATCGCCGACCTGATGGACAGCCGCGAGCCGCAGCTGCTCGCCGGCATCGTCAGCGACCTGCGCGTGATCAACGGCCAGCGCGGTCGCGTCGCGATCTTCAAGCTCGACGACAAGTCCGAGCCGATCGAAGCGGTCGCGAACGAAGAGCTGTTGAACGCGAACCGCGATCTGCTGAAGGACGACGAGCTCATCATCGTGCAGGGCAAGGTCCAGCCCGATCGCTTCTCCGGCGGCTTGCGCCTGACAGTGGCGCAGGTGTGGGATCTGGCCTCGGCGCGCTGCCGCTTCGGCAAGTACCTGCGCGTCGCGGTGAACGGCAGCGTGCCGCCGGTGGCCGAGGTGCTGCGCGACTTCCCGTCGCGCCGCGTGGCGACCGAACAGGGTGATCTGACGCAGGGCCTGACGGTGCGCTTGCAACTGCATCGCACGAACGCGGACGCCAGCGCCAGTGGCGAGCTCGACCTCGGCGACGCGGCGCGCTTCTACCCCACCGATGCGGCGTTGGACCGCTGGCGCGCCGGCGCGCATCAAGGCGAGGCGGCGGTGGTCTACGAATGACCTCCGCCGGGCTCGTCACCGGGCTGGTGCTGACCGGCGGCGGCGCCCGCGCGGCCTACCAGGTGGGGGTGTTGAAGGCGATCGCAGCGATCCGCAGTGCCTCCAGCGGCGCGGAGGCGGGCAATCCATTTCCGGTGATCGCCGGCACCTCGGCCGGCGCGATCAACGCCGCCGCGCTGGCCTGCCGCGCCGATGATTTCGACGGCGCGGTGCGCGAGATCTGCCAGGTGTGGGAGAACTTCCACGCCGACCAGGTCTACCGGGCCGATTCGCTCGGCGTGATCCGCACCGGCGCGCGCTGGCTGACGATGATGTCGATCGGCTGGGTGATCGCGCGCTGGCGCCGCGCGCGGCCCAAATCGCTGCTCGACAACAAGCCGCTCGAAGGGCTGCTGACCCGCCTCGTCAGCACCGAGCGGCTGCACCGCGTGATGCATGAGGGCCACCTCGCCGGCCTGGCGGTCACGGCCTCGAGCTACGGCTCGGGCCTGCACGTGACCTTCTACGACGCGGTGAAGGACATCGTGCCGTGGACGCGCTCGCAGCGCATCGCGGTGCGCGCCGCGATCGGTGTGCCGCACCTGCTGGCGTCGTCGGCAATTCCGTTCGTGTTCCCGGCGACCGCGCTGAACATCGACGGCCACACCGAATACTGCGGCGACGGCTCGATGCGCCAGGCCGCGCCGATCTCGCCGGCGGTGCACCTCGGGGCGCAGCGCATCCTGGTCGTCGGCGCCGGCCGCATGCACGAGCCGCCGGGCGAGCGCGCCGGCAGCAGCGAGTACCCGAACCTCGCGCAGATCGCCGGCCACGCGCTGTCGAACATCTTCCTCGATGCGCTCGCGGCAGATGTCGAGCGCCTGCAGCGCATCAACAGCACGCTGGCCCTGCTCACGGCCGAGCAGCGCGCCGCCACCAGCCTGAAGCCGATCGACCTGCTCGTGATCGCGCCCAGCCAGCGGCTGGACGACATCGCCGCCAAGCACCTTACCGAGTTGCCGCTGCCCATCCGCGCGATGCTGCGCGGCCTCGGCGTGCAGGGGCAGGGCGACGACGCGCGCGGTGCGGCGCTGGCGAGCTACCTGCTTTTCGAGGCGCCCTACACGCGCGAGCTGATGGCGCTGGGCATCGCCGACACAATGAGCCGCCACGACGACGTACTGCGCTTCTTCGGCTGGACGCCACGATAAAAAACGCCCCGATGAATCGAGGCGTTTGAGAGAGGCGGGCCACCGGGCCCGCTGTGTCGTTCGAGTTCTGCGGACCTGCTTACTTCTTGGCAGCGCTGGCCGGCGCAGATGCGGCAGCAGCAGCGGCCGGCTTGGCTTCCTTGCCTTCCTTGGCGGCCTTCTTCGCAGCAGCCTTGTCGGCCTTGGCCTTCTTGGCATCGTCGGCGGCAGCGGCCTTCGCGGCGGCCTTTTCTTCCTTGGCCTTCGCTGCAGCGGCCTTCTTGTCGGCGGCGCTCACGGTGGCGGGCTTGGCAGCGACGGCGGGTGCAGCAGCAGGTGCCGCGCTGGCGGCCGGGGCCGCAGCGGGCGCGGCGGCCTTGGGCGCCTCGGCCTTCGCGGCGGGCTTGTCTTCCTTCTTCGCAGCTGCCGGGGCTGCAGCCTTGGCGGGTGCGCCCGCGAACGCGGCGCCGTTGACGGTCAGTCCATCGGTCGAGAACTTGGCGGCATTGCCTTCGCCCACGCCCTTGACGCGGGTGACCATGTCCTGCCAGTCCTTGAAGGCGCCCTTGCTGCGCTCTTCGATGATCTTGGCCGAGATTGCCGGGCCGATGCCCTTGACCGCTTCGAGTTCGGCTTGGGTGCCCTTGTTGGCATCGACCGCAGCGAACGCCGCGGCCGCGAACAGGGCCAGCATGGCCGCGAGAATCTTCTTGATCATGTGCATTCCTCAGGGGTCGTTTGGAGGTGCGCCGGGCCGAATGCCAGGCAGCGCTCAGCCCCTAACGAAGCCCGCGGGCGCAGCGTTGACCCGCAGCGCAAAGAATCTCAACCTTGTTGCGCGAGCCAGTTGCCGTAGGCCGTCACGCCGGTCGCGACGTCGGCGAATGCATGCGAGCAGCCGGTGGCGCGCAGCCGCGTCAGGTCGGCCTCGGTGAAGGACTGGTACTTGCCGACCAGCGCTTCGGGGAACGGGATGTACTCGACGAGACCCTGCTGCACCAGCGCCGCGAGCGGCAGCACGGCCTCGCCATCGAGCGCGCGCGCCGCGTTGACCGTGGCCACCGCGACGTCGTTGAACGGCTGTGCGCGGCCGGTGCCGAGGTTGAAGATGCCGCTCTGGTCGGGGTGCTGCAGGAACCACAAGTTGACCGCGACCACGTCGTCGACGAAGACGAAATCGCGGCTTTGCTGGCCGGGGGCGTAGCCGCCGTACTCGCCGAACAGCTTGACCTTGCCAGTTTCGCGAAACTGGTTGAAGTGGTGGAAGGCGACCGAGGCCATGCGCGCCTTGTGCTGCTCGCGCGGTCCGTAGACGTTGAAGTAGCGGAAGCCGACAACCTGTGCTTTCGTGGTGGGCAGCATGCGCCGCACGATGTTGTCGAACAGCAGTTTGGAGTAGCCGTAGACGTTCAGCGGCTGCTCGAATGCCGGGTCCTCGCGGAACGCCGCGCTGCCGCCGTAGGTGGCGGCCGACGAGGCATAGAGCAGGCGCGTGCCTTGCGCCTGGCACGCGTCGAGCAGGTCCTTCGAGCAGCGGTAGTTGTTGTCGAGCATGTAGCGGCCGTTGTGCTCCATCGTGTCCGAGCACGCGCCCTGGTGCAGCACCGCATCGATCCGACCGAAGTCGCCCTTCGTGAAGCGGGCGTAGAACTCGCTCTTGTCGAAGTAGTCGCTGAGCCGTGCACCCAGCAGGTTGCGGTACTTCGGGCCGTCGGTCAGGTCGTCGACGGCGATCACGTCGGTGATGCCGATGGCGTTCAGGCCGTGGATGAGGTTGCTGCCGATCATGCCGGCCGCGCCAGTGACGACGACTTTCATGCAAATAGCTCCTCGTAGCTGACGCTGGCCGTGCCGAACTTGCCGACCACGATGCCGCCGGCGCGATTCGCCAACGGCATCGCCTCGCGCAGGCCCATGCCGCTGGCGAGCAGGGCGGCGAGCGTGGCGATCACGGTGTCGCCGGCGCCGGTGACGTCGAAGACTTCGCGCGCCTGCGCGGGCACTTGCACATGGCCGACGTCGTCGAACAGCGACATGCCGTCCTCGGAGCGCGTCAGCAGCAAGGCATCCAGGCGGTGCTCGCGCCGCAGCGCATGCACGCGCTCGTGCAACTGTGCCTCGCTGTTCCAGGCGCCGATCACTTGCGCGAGTTCGGCGCGGTTCGGCGTGATGACGTTGGCGCCCGCGTAACGCGAGTAGTCGCTGCCCTTCGGGTCGATCAGCACCGGTTTGCCTCGCTGCCGCGCGAGCTCGATCATGCGCGGGATGTGCGTCAGGCCACCCTTGCCATAGTCCGAGAACAGCACCGCACCGGCATCGGGCAGCACGCGCTCGAACTCGCTGAGCATGCCGGCCAGCAGCTCGTGATCCGGCTGGTTCTCGAAGTCGACACGGATCAGTTGCTGCGCGCGGCCGATGACGCGCAGCTTGACGATGGTGTAGAGCTGCGGGTCGCTGCCGAGCCGCGCGTCGATGCCATGCTTTTCCAGCATCTCACGCAGCTTGCGTGCGGGCTCGTCGTCGCCGACGACGGTGAGCAAGGTGGCCTGCGCGCCCAGCGTCTTGACGTTGAGCGCGACGTTGGCCGCGCCGCCGAGGCGCTCTTCCTCGCGCGAGACACGCACGATCGGCACCGGCGCCTCGGGTGAGATGCGATCGACGGCACCGAACCAGTAGCGGTCGAGCATCGCATCGCCGACAACGAGCACGCGGGATAGCCCGAGTTGTTCGCGGGTGGGTGCGCTCATCAAAGATCCTCCAGCCGCTGCGGCGGGTAGCTGTCCCAGTTCAGGCAACCGGGGCATTGCCAGAAGTACAGCTTGGCCTCGAAGCCGCAGGCGGCGCAGCGGTAACGGTACAGCGGCTGCGCGGCGCGGCCGATCGCGTCACCGAGCGTCTGGGTTTCGGCCGGCGTGAACGTGGCCGCGTCGGGCTGCGTGATCAGTGCTTTCGCGGCCGACAAGGTCGGGTGGTTGCGCAGGTGCGCGAGCAGGCGTTCACGCTGGTGCGCGGGCGCGGGGTCAAGCAGCGTGATCGCATCGAGCAGGTCCATCGACGGTGCGCGGCGGTACAGATCGCGCAGGCGCTCCAGCGCTGCGGGTGCATCGCCGGCGGCTTGTGCGCTCGCGGCGTAGTCGCGTGCAACGAGGTTGAACGCGTTCGGATGCGCGACCATCAGCACGGCCCACACCGCCAGCACCTCGGCATGGTCGCCGCGCCGCGCCGCGCGCTCGCCCGCGAGCACCAGCGGCCTTGCGGCCTGCGGCGCGGCTTCGCGGGCGCGCTTGAGTGCGGCATCGGCATCGGCCGTCTGCTGCTTCGCGTCGGCCTCGAGCGCAATCTCGCACCAATAGTGCGAGATGCGGGAGGCGAACGAGCCCGTGCCACGGTTCTCGAGCTTCGCCGCGACTTCGACGGCGGCGCGCCAGTCGCGCGAGCGTTCGTGCAAGGTCAGCAACGCAAGGCGCGCTTCGGTGTCGAAGGCGGTGCCGTCGAGCGCGCGGTAAGCGCTCTCGGCGCGGTCGAACAGGCCGGCCTTCATGAAATCCTGCGCGAGCGCGTGCTGCGCGCGGTCGCGTTCGCTGCGCGGCAGGTCGGCGCGTTGCAGCAGGTGTTCATGCACGCGCACCGCGCGCTCGAACTCGCCGCGGCGCCGAAACAGGTTGCCGAGCGCGAAGTGCAGGTCGGAGGTGTCGGGGTCCTGTTGCACGGCCTCGATGAAGGCGTCGATCGCCTTGTCGTGCTGTTCGTTGAGCAGCAGGTTCAGGCCCTTGTAGTAGG